>NZ_JBISDG010000018.1:0-73265 GCF_044472985.1 Roseovarius salis
CAGAAACCTCTTGCACCGCAGCGGCCGTCCACACATGGCTTAACGGCCAAATCATCGCACACTACGCCGGTGCAGGGGCCCTCCACAGCATCAGGTCACGCCTTGTCGATCACGCCGCGTTCGGCCACTGGCGCATTTACTAGGCCGGCGGTGCGCTCGTTCAGGGCTGAAACAATCCATCTGATTGTATTCGAGACGCCCTGCACACCTTATCGGTATCGCCACTTTCCGTCATGATCGCATGGATGTCCTTGGGTGACCGACAGGGCGATGAACAGCCAAATTTTGGACTACCATATCGAAACGCCTAGGCGTCCGAGCATGAACTTTTGGTTCGAAAATCGGACACCAGACGTACACTGATCCAAGCATCAACCAATCGAACTCGGTTAAGTCCTTGATTTCAGTGGTGAGCCGTGCAGGATTCGAACCTGCGACCCACTGATTAAAAGTCAGTTGCTCTACCAACTGAGCTAACGGCCCACGTGGCGCGCTGTGTAGAAAGCCGCGCGTGAGGGGTCAACCCATAAAATCGGCGTTCGGGCCGTGCCCGCTGGATTCGCCGCGGCATCGCCGTTATATGCCGGGCATGAACACCCGCGCGGATACCGGACTGCCTTTCATGAAGATGCACGGGCTGGGCAACGACTTCGTCGTGGTGGACGGGCGTGCCCGGTCCGTTGCCATTACCCCCGCGCTGGCGGTTGCGCTTGGTGACCGGCGCAGGGGGATCGGCTTCGATCAGCTTGCGCTGATCGCCCCGGGCGAGGCGGGGGCTGACGCGCATCTGAGTTTCTGGAACGCCGATGGCTCCTCTTCGGCGGCATGCGGCAACGCCACGCGCTGCATCGCACGCCACCTGATGGACGAGCAGGGCAAGGACCGGCTGCATCTGACCACCGGGCGGGGTGATCTGCATGCCGTCGACGCCGGCGATGGCTTGACGTCGGTGAACATGGGTCAGCCGCAGACCGGCTGGCGCGAGGTTCCGCTGGCCGAGGAGGTGGACACCCTTGAGCTGCCGATAGAGGGGGGGCCGGCGGCAACGGGCATGGGCAATCCGCACTGCACCTTCTTCGTCGCGGATGCCGACGCCGTCCCGATGGAACAATTCGGCCCACGTTACGAGCACCACCCGCTTTATCCCGAGCGCGCGAACGTGCAGGTGGCCAGCCTGCGCGGCCCCGACCACCTGCGGATGCGCGTCTGGGAGCGGGGCGCGGGGCTGACGCTGGCCTCGGGCTCTTCCTCCTGCGCCGCTGCCGTGGCCGCGGCGCGGCGCGGGCTGACCGGGCGCAAGGTGCGTATCGATCTGGATGGCGGGACCTTGTGGATCGACTGGCGCGAGGACGGCGTCTGGATGACCGGGCCGACAACGCATGTCTGTGACGGGGTCGTGACCCCCGCGTTCCTGGAGGGCGTGTAATGAGCGCCCCGAGGTTCACCACGCTGGGCTGCCGGCTGAACGCTTACGAGACCGAGGCGATGAAGGAGCTTGCGGGCGCGGCGGGGCTGGACAATGCCGTTGTCGTCAACACCTGCGCGGTCACGGCCGAGGCGGTGCGGAAAGCACGGAAAGAGATTCGCCGGCTGCGGCGCGAGAACCCCGGTGCGCGGCTGGTCGTGACCGGCTGCGCGGCGCAGACGGAGCCGGAGACGTTTTCCGAGATGGCCGAGGTCGACGCCGTCATCGGTAACACCGAGAAGATGCAGCCAGACACGTGGCGCGGCCTTGCCGCCGATTTCATCGGACAGACCGAGGCGGTGCAGGTCGATGACATCATGTCGGTGACCGAGACGGCCGGCCACCTGATCGACGGGTTCGGCACGCGCAGCCGCGCCTATGTGCAGGTGCAGAACGGCTGTGACCATCGCTGCACCTTCTGCATCATTCCTTACGGCCGGGGCAATTCTCGTTCCGTGCCCGCGGGCGTGGTGGTGGAGCAGATCAAGCGGCTCGTCGGCAAGGGGTATAACGAGGTGGTTCTGACCGGCGTGGACCTGACAAGCTGGGGCGCGGACCTGCCTGCGCAGCCGAGGCTGGGCGATCTGGTGATGCGTATCCTGAAGCTGGTGCCCGATCTGCCACGGCTGCGTATCTCCTCGATCGATTCGATCGAGGTGGATGAAAGCCTCATGCAGGCCATCGCCACCGAGCCGCGGCTGATGCCGCATCTGCATCTGAGCCTGCAGCACGGCGACGACCTGATCCTGAAGCGGATGAAGCGGCGGCACCTGCGCGACGATGCGATCCGGTTCACCGAGGCGGCGCGGCGGCTGCGGCCCGACATGACCTTCGGGGCCGACATCATCGCCGGGTTCCCGACCGAGACCGAGGCGGCGTTCGAGAATTCGCTGAAGCTGGTAGAGGACTGTGACCTCACCTGGCTGCATGTCTTTCCCTACAGCCCCCGCCCCGGCACGCCCGCGGCGCGGATGCCGCAGGTGAACGGACGCACGATCAAGGAACGCGCGGCGCGGTTGCGCGCGGCGGGCGACGCGCGCGTCGCCCGGCATCTGGAGGACCAGAAGGGCCGCGCGCACAAGGTGCTCATGGAAAGCGCGCGCATGGGCAGGACCGAGCAGTTCACCGAGGTCGTGTTCGATGCCGACCGCGAGGAAGGCGCGATCGTCGATGCCAAGGTGACGGGAATCCGGGGGCAAAAGCTGACGGCAGCCTAGGGCGCCGGCATGCCCTCGGTGCGCGGGACGGGCAAGATGCCGCTGCCCGTCGGGTCGCTGGTGCGCGGCGCGTGCGGATCGTCATGGACAGGTGATCAGCGGGAGCCTAGCCTGTGCCTGCGCTGACAGGGAGAGACACGCATGAGACTGATCTCCGCCGGACCGTCCCCCTTTGCCCGCAAGGTGCGCGTGCTGCTGCACGAGACCGGGCAGGCGGATGCCGTCGAGGTGGTCGATGTCGTCACCACACCGACCGATACCGACCCGCAGGCCGCCGCCGCCAACCCGGCTGGCAAGATACCGGCGCTTGTCCGCTCCGAGGGGCCGGCGATCTACGACAGCCGGGTGATCTGTCGCTATCTGGACGCGCGCTTCGACGCCGGGATGTATCCGCAGGCCCGGCTGTGGGAAACGCTCACGCTGGAAGCCACGGCCGAGGCGATGCTCGACGCTGCCCTGCTGATCGTCTACGAGCACAGGTTCCACCCGCCGGAGAAGGTGCACGACGGATGGGTGAAGGCGCAGTGGGAGAAGGTGGCGCGCTGCGTGCAGGTGGTGAACAGCCGCTGGATGAGCCATCTCAACGGGCCGATGGACATGAGCCACATCGCCATGGGCTGCGCGCTGGGCTATCTGGATTTCCGCCATGGCGCGCGCAACTGGCGCGACGGGGCCGGGGCGCTGGACGACTGGTTCGCGGTTTTCAGCACGCGCGAGAGCATGGTGGCAACCGCGCCGGAATGAGGCGGCGGGTTTGGCGGGGAAGGGGGCCGGGATGGCATCGATGGATTTCTGGTTTTCGATCGGCAGCACCTACAGCTATCTTACCGTGATGCGCATCGAGGAGGCGGTGCGCGATAGCGGGGTCGAGGTCAGGTGGCGCCCCTTCAACGTGCGCGCCGTGATGATCGAGCAGAACAACATCCCCTTCAAGGACAAGCCGGTGAAGGCCGCCTACATGTGGCGCGACATCGCCCGCCGGGCGGAACGCTACGGGTTGTCGCCCGAGCTTCCCGCGCCCTATCCGTTGCCCGGGCTGGAGCTGGCCAACCGGGTGGCTGTGCTGGCGCAGGAGGAAGGGTGGGTGGCGCGTTACACCAGGGCCACCTATCGCCTGTGGTTCGAAAAGGGTCGGCCCGCCGGGGAGGAGCCCAACCTGAGCGCCAGCGTTGCCGAGGCCGGCCGTGACCCCGACAAGGTGATCCCGCAGGCGCGCGGCGACAGGATCGGCGGCACGCTGGAGGATGCCACGCAGGAGGCGAAGGCGCTTGGCGTCTTCGGGGCCCCCAGTTTCGTCGTGGGAGGCGAGGTGTTCTGGGGTGACGATCGGCTGCAGGACGCGCTCCTATGGGCGCGCCATGGCCGGTTGTCGGCCGGCTGAGCGCCGCTCAGAAGCTGTAGCTTACCCCGATGTTGACCGCGTGCGTCGTGATCTCGGTATCGAGGCGCCCGGGCGCCTGTCCCGGAACGGCCGGGTCCGGGTCGAGCGTGATATCGTTGTCCGACCACGTCACCTGGTATTCGCCGAACAGCGCCCACCGCTCGTTGAGATCGTATTTCAGCCCGGCGATGCCGCGCAGGGCCGGACCGGTGTATTCGTACCCGAACGTCCGGTTGGTGGCACCGATGACCTGTGCATCGACGTGGGGGACGGCCACGCCGACCCCGGCGCCCAGATAGGGAGTAAAGCCCGATCCTCCCATCATTCCCGGCCAGCGCTTCATCACGTTGGCGGTGATGATGTTGTGGCCGTCCGACAGCTCGAGGCTGGCAAGGCCAAGCGCCGCGAGGTCGGCGGCCGAGGCATAGGCCTTGGTGTGCGTGCCCTCGATGCCGAAGCCGATATCGTTGTGCATCCACCACGTGGCCCGGCCGCCGTAGTATATGGGCGCATCGAACGGCTTGCCGTCCCAGTCGAACTTGCGGGCAAAGGGCGCACCGCCGGGCAGTGTGCCGCTGCCTGTGCTGTCGGTCACGCCCTGCCAGCCGAGATAGAGGCTGAGCTCCATTTCCGCTGCTGCCGGGGCGCTGGTGAGCATGAGTGCGGCTGCCGCCTTGATCGCGTTTCTGAGCATTGACCTGACGCTTTCGAGATTCTGCATCTGCTTCTTACCGCGTACACGCGAAAGGCGCGTCCCACAAGCGCGACAGAATCGCGCCCTTTTCCGATCGTGTCCATTGTGCACTGGACGCATTCCCAAAGCCCCGCTAAATAGCGGGGCGATATCGTGCCGAGGGGTGCATGCCGCCGCGGGACGAGCTAGTGAAGTTGAACGTGGCCGGTTCCGGCTGGAAAATGGAGAGATCTCGTGTCCCACGCAGACGATCACGAAGGTACCCGGAGGGATTTCCTCTACTACGCCACTGCCGGCGCCGGCGCCGTCACCGCCGGGGCGGCGGTCTGGCCGCTGGTCGATCAGATGAACCCGTCGGCCGACGTGCAGGCGCTGAGCTCGATCCGCGTCGATGTCGGCGGCTTGTCCGAGGGATCCCAGCTGACGGTGAAATGGCTCGGCAAGCCGGTTTTCATCCGCCGGCGCACGGCGGCGGAAATCGAGGCGGCCCGCGCCGTGGAGGTGTCCGATCTGCCCGACGGGGTTGCACGAAACGAGAACATCTCGGGCGAGGTGCCCGCGACGGACCAGAACCGTACGCTCGACGAATCCGGCGAATGGCTGGTTCAGATCGGCGTGTGCACGCATCTTGGGTGCGTCCCGCTGAACAATGCCGGCGACTACGTCGCCGAGAACGGTGCGGGCGGCTGGTTCTGCCCCTGCCACGGGTCGCACTACGACACCGCCGGACGCATCCGCAAGGGACCCGCGCCCGAGAATCTGCCCGTGCCGGTGGCCGAGTTCGTCGACGAAACCACGATCAAACTGGGATAAGGAAGCGCGCTCATGTCCGGAATTCCGCACGATCATTACGAACCGCAGTCCGGCGGCGCGAAGTGGCTGCACCGTCGGCTGCCGATCGTTTCGCTGATGTACGACACGCTGATGATTCCCACGCCCAAGAACCTGAACTGGATGTGGATCTGGGGGATCGTCCTGACCTTCTGCCTCGCCTTGCAGATCATCACCGGCATCGTGCTGGCGATGCATTACACGCCGCATGTCGACATGGCCTTCGCCTCGATCGAACACATCATGCGCAACGTGAACGGCGGCCACATGATCCGCTACCTGCACATGAACGGCGCCTCGCTGTTCTTCTTCGCGGTCTATCTCCACATATTCCGCGGCCTCTATTACGGGTCCTACAAGGCCCCGCGCGAGATCACGTGGATCATCGGCATGCTGATCTACCTGCTGATGATGGGCACGGCCTTCATGGGCTACGTGCTGCCGTGGGGGCAGATGTCGTTCTGGGGGGCCACGGTGATCACCGGGCTGTTCGGCGCGATCCCGTTCATCGGCGAGTCGATCCAGACATGGCTGCTCGGCGGGCCGGCGGTGGACAACGCGACGCTCAACCGCTTCTTCTCGCTGCACTACCTGCTGCCCTTCGTGATCGCCGCGCTGGTGGCCGTGCATATCTGGGCATTCCACACGACCGGCAACAACAACCCCACCGGCGTGGACGTGCGCCGCAGCTCCAAGGCCGAGGCCGAGAAGGACACGGTGCCGTTCTGGCCCTACTTCGTGATCAAGGACCTGTTCGCGCTGGCCCTGATCATGGTGGTGTTCTTCGCCATCGTGGGCTTCATGCCGAATTATCTCGGCCACCCTGACAACTACATCGAGGGCAACCCGCTGGTGACGCCTGCGCACATCGTGCCGGAATGGTATTTCCTGCCGTTCTACGCGATCCTGCGCGCCTTCACGTCGGACGTGTGGGTCGTCATGGCCGCGAACTGGATTACCGGCGGTATCATCGACGCCAAGTTCTTCGGCGTGCTGGCCATGTTCGGCGCGATCGCGGTGATGGCGCTGGCGCCGTGGCTCGATACCTCGTCGGTCCGCTCCGGCCGGTATCGCCCGATGTTCAAGTGGTGGTTCGCGCTGCTGGTGGTCGACTTCATCGTGCTGATGTGGGCCGGGGCCATGCCGGCGGAGCCGCCCTATTCCACCATCTCGCTCATCGGCTCGGCCTACTGGTTCGCCTACTTCCTCGTCATCCTGCCGCTGCTCGGCGTGATCGAGAAACCCGAGGCGCAGCCCGAGACGATCGAGGAAGATTTCAAGGCCCATTACGGCAAAGCCGCCGAAACGCCGGCCGAATAAGGAAGGAAACGGGATAATGCTCAAGAAACTCGCGATTACCGCAGTTGCCGCCCTGACCCTTTCGAGCGGCGCGGCCCTAGCGGCCGGGGCCGGAGGCCATGTCGAGGACGTGGATTTCTCCTTCGAGGGGCCGTTCGGCACCTTCGACCAGAACCAGCTCCAGCGGGGCCTGAAGGTCTACACGCAGGTCTGCGCGTCCTGCCACGGGCTGCAATACGTGCCGATCCGCACCATCGGCGACGAAGGCGGGCCCAACATGCCCGACGACCAGGTGCGCGCCTATGCGGAGATGTACGAGGTCTACGACGCGGAGGCCGACGAGTACCGTGCGGCCAAGCCGACCGACCACTTCCCGTCGTCGCAGTTCGAAGGGGCGCCGGACCTGAGCCTCATGGCGAAGGCGCGGGCCGGGTTCCACGGGCCGTACGGCACGGGGCTCAACCAGCTCTTCAAGGGGATGGGGGGGCCGGAATACATCGTCTCGCTGCTCACCGGCTACACCGGCGAAACCAAGACCGAGGCGGGAACGACCCTCTACGAGAATACCGCCTTTCCGGGCGGCTGGATCGCGATGGCGCCGCCGCTTTATGGCGAGGACGTTGAATTCGCCGATGGCCACGAGAACACCATCGAAAGCCAGGCGGAGGATGTCGCGGCCTTCCTCATGTGGACGGCGGAACCAAAGATGATGGACCGCAAGCAGGCCGGGCTGACGGGCGTGATCTTTCTGACCGTGCTGTCTGTCCTGCTCTACCTGACGAACAAGCGTCTCTGGGCGCCGATCAAGGGCAAGCGCCGCAGCTGATCCCGCGCCCACGCCGAGGCGAGATTAGCGGCCCCCGCCCCGAAGGGCGGGGGTTTTCCTTGCCAGCGCGTCGTTTCCGCAATTGACGGGCTGACCTTTGGCCCGCAAGGCACTATAGCCGGCGGGACACGCAACCGACCGGGCCTGCATGACCAAGAGACGCACGACAAACCGCGAGGCAGTCCTGACCGCGGCAGACCGCGCCAATATCGGGTGGCTGTGGCGCGACTATCTCAAGCAGCGGGCGCCGTGGCTGTTCCTCGTGCTCGGCATGATTCTCGTGCAAGGGCTGGTGTACCAGCAATTCCTTTCCATGACGGAAAGCGGGCTGCGCGTCATCTTTGAAAGCGGCAACCTTCAGCGGCTGCTGCAGGTCTGCGCCGTGGTTTTCGGCCTGTTCGCGGTCCGCGGGCTCATGTCCTACCTTGTCCCGGCGATCACGGTTCGGCTGTCGAACGACGCGGTGTACGAGATCCGGCGCGACCTGATTGGTCACCTGATGTCGCTCGACCTCGCCTATTTCGAGCGCACCAAGTCGGGCGACATCATCCACAGGCTCGTGACCCAGACACAGCAACTGGGCGTTTTTTTCGGTCTGGCCACCGCCGGGGCTGTTCGGGACGCGGTGACGGTGGTGATCGTGTCGGGCTACCTGATCTGGAAGAACCCGGTTCTTTTCACCGCGGCGCTGGTGGTGCTGCCGTTCATCATCTGGGTGATGAACTACGTCTCCGATCGCGTGAAACAGGCGCAGCGCGAGGCCGAAGAGGCGCTTGGCGCCTACATGAACGGGGTCGAGGAGACGGTGAACGGGATGCGCACCGTCAAGATATCCAGCCAGGAAAAGGTCGAAGCCGGCCGGTTGATGCGTGGCACGGCCTCCATCCGCGACCTGATGAAACGGGTGCAGATCACGCAGGCGCTCGTCATGCCCTCGATCGACCTCAGCTCGGCATTCGTTTACGTGCTGGTGATCGGGGGTGGCGGCTACATGGTCCTGTCGCCCGCTTTCGACACGGACGGGGCCGAGATCATCACGTTCCTGCTGGGCATGGTGATGGTGTTCGATCCCGCCCGCCTGCTGGCGCAGTTCTTCGGTGCGCTGCAGTCCAATCTCGTGCTTCTGGACAGGGTCCGCAGCCTCTACGACGAGCAGCCCACGATCAACGACGCGCCCGGCGCGCTGACGGAATTCGACACCGCCGGCGACATCGCGCTCGAGGGCGTGAGTTTTTCCTACAGTGACGACCAGCCGCTTTTCGACGGTCTGAGCATGACTTTCCGCGGCGGGCAGGTTTCCGCCATCGTGGGCGCGACCGGGTCGGGCAAAACGACCATCCTTTCGCTCCTGTCCCGGCTTTACGATGTCAAGGACGGGCAGATCACCATCGGCGGCCAACCCATCGACCGGTTGCAGGTCAGCCGCCTGCGTGGGGCCTTCTCCGTCGTGGCGCAGGACATCGTGATCTTCAACAATTCGATCTGGGAGAACATTCGCTACGTCAATCCCGACGCCACCGAGGCGGAGGTGTGGCAGGCTGCCGAGAACGCCGAGATCGCCGAGCTGATCCGTGCGCGCGGCGACGCGCCGGTGGGGCCCAAGGGCGCGCAGCTTTCCGGCGGGCAGAAGCAGCGGATCGCCATCGCCCGGGCTTTCCTGCGCGATGCGCCGATCCTCCTGCTGGACGAGGCGACCAGCGCGCTCGACCAGGCGACCGAGGCGCGCATCAAGGCAGCGCTGGACAGGCTGAGCGCGGGGCGGACCACGATCGTCGTGGCGCACCGGTTGTCCTCGGTTGCGGATGCGGACCGGATCTTTGTTCTGGAGGCAGGACGCCTTGTCGAGCAGGGCCGGCACGACGAGCTGCTTTCGCACGGGGGACTTTACGCGCAGCTCTACAGCGCGCAGAAAAAAGGGTATGACGGGCGCTAGTCAGCCGACAAGGTAGAGCCCCAGATACAGCGTTGCCGCGCCGGAGGTGATCGACGCGATCACGCTGCGGGTCAGCACGCCGGCCGCCACCGTCACCAGCGCCGCTGTCATGCGCGGCGCATCCAGGCTGCCGCCCGCGGCCTCGGGCCAGACCACGAGCGGCGCCACGAGTCCGGGCAGCACCGCGACGGCGGTATAGCGCAGGTGCCGCAACAGCCATTCGGGCAGTTCCCGGTCGCCGATCAGCCCGATGAAGACGAAGCGAAACCCGTAGCTGCCCAGCCCCAGGGCGGCGATCACCAGCCAGAGTTCGGTTTTGTCGATCATGCCGCGCCGCCCCCCGCCGTGCGCCGCTCGACCTCGGCGCCGGTGATCATGCCAAGTATTCCCGCGACCAGCAGCCCGAGGTTGTAGGGCAGAAAGGCCAGTATCAGCGCCACCGTGATCGACACCAGCGCCGCTGCCACGTGGGCGCGTGTGCGCACCATGGGCGTGATCAACGCGAGAAAGGTGATCGGTACGGCGAAGTCGAGCGCGTAGCTGTCCGGGATGGAGGTGCCCACCAACGCGCCGACGAGCGTGAAGAGATACCACAGCGGGCAGACCGGCGCGACCGTGCCGAAGAAATAGGCCATCCGCTGACCTATGGTCCAGTGTCGGTTCTGCTCGTAACGCAGCACCGAAAGGCCGTAGCTCTGGTCGACGATGAAATAGGCCGCGAGCGCGCGTTGCCAGAGCGGGGCAGGCCCCAGATAGGGGGTGAGCGAGGCCGAGTACATCGCCATGCGCAGGTTCACGGCGAGCGCCGACACGATCACGATGACCGTCGGGGCCTGGTCGGCCAGGAGCTGCAGCGCCGTCAACTGCGCCGCCCCCGCGATGACCACTACCGAGAAGGTCATCGTCGCCAGCAGGTCGAGCCCCGCCTCGGTCGCCACCACGCCGAACAGCACCGCGAACGGCCCGACCACCAGAACGAAGGGCGCGGCATCCCGAGCCCCGGCCAAGAATATCGAAATGGTGGTTTCGGTGGTCACGACATCGCCCTAGGTTAAGGTGCAGGAAAACCGCCTAACCCGCCCCGGCAGGAGTTGCAAATGCCCACCGCCAGCGATGTTCCCGGTTATGTCATTGCCCCCGATCCCAAGGCGCCGCGCCTGACACGTGCCGTCGAGGGGGTGGATCACGACGGTCAGCCGGCCCGGATCAACGTGGTCGAGGAACGCCCGCTGACCATATTCCTGAACGGGCAGGAGATCGTGACGGCGATGACCATCGGGGATTACCCCGAGTATCTGGCGCTGGGCTTCCTGCGCAACCAGGGGATGCTCGCGGCTGACGAGACGGTCACGGGCACGGATTTCGATGCGGATCTCGATACCGTTGTCGTGCGGACCGACGGCGAAACGAGCTACGAGGAAAAGCTGAAGAAAAAGACCCGCACCAGCGGTTGCGCGGTCGGCACGGTGTTCGGCGACATGATGGAGGGTCTGGAGGCGGTCGCGCTGCCCCCGCTGGAGGTCAGGACGTCCGATCTCTACCGTCTCGCGTCAGTCATCAACCGGACGCCGTCACTGTATCTCGAAGCGGGGGCGATCCACGGCACGGTGCTGTGCCGCGGCCCCGATCCGTTGGTCTACATGGAGGATGTCGGGCGGCACAACGCCGTCGACAAGATCGCCGGATGGATGTTTTCCGAGGGGATCGGCCCCGAGGACAAGACGCTCTACACCACCGGGCGGCTGACCAGCGAAATGGTGATCAAGACGGCGCTGATGGGTATTCCCGCGCTCGCCTCGCGCTCGGGCTTTACCGCGTGGGGGGTGGAAATCGCCCGTGAGGTCGGGCTGACGCTGGTGGGGCGCCTGCGCGGCAAGCGGTTCGTCTGCCTCTCGGGCGAGGAACGGCTTGTCCGCGATACCGACCCGGCCGGCGTGCCGGAAGAGGACAGGAAACACCGCCGGAAGGGGGCCGAGGCATGACGGCGTTTAAGGGCCGGGGAAAATCGCGCCGGCATTCTCGCCCGGCTGCAACGGGAGTGTCAGGATGAAGCAGCCATTGGGCGTGATCCTTGCCGGGGGGCGGGCCACGCGGATGGGTGGCGGCGACAAGGGGTTGCTCACCCTTGGCGGCGCCACGATCCTGTCCCGCGTCATCGACCGGCTTGCGCCGCAGGTACGAGGCCTTGCCCTGAACGCAAACGGAGACGCATCGCGGTTTTCCGGCTTTGACCTGCCGGTGCTGCCCGATCCGGTTGCCGACCGGCCCGGCCCGCTGGCCGGTGTTCTGGCCGGGCTTGACTGGGCCGCCGAGGAGGGGGCCGAGACCATCGTGACAGTGGCGGCGGACACGCCCTTCTTTCCCTGCGACCTGGTTGCGCGCCTGCTATATGTCGCAGAGGGAATGGATCGCCCGCTCGTACTGGCGGCGACACCGCGCAACGGGGCGGAGGAAACGAAATCCATGAGCGGATCGGGCCTGATCCGTCATCCGACCTTTGGTCTTTGGCCGGTCGCGCTGCGCCACGACCTGCGCGCCGCGCTGGATGACGGCCTGCGCAAGGTTGTGCTCTGGACAGAGAAACATGACGGACGCGAGGCGGTGTTCGACGATCCCGGCGATCCGTTCTTCAACGTCAACACGCCCGGGGACCTCGTCACGGCACAAGCCATTCTGGGACGTGCCTCATGATCGTCTTCGGCGTGGTCGGGTGGAAGAACGCCGGCAAGACGGGCCTGATGGAGCGTCTGGTGGCCGAGATCAGCGGCCGCGGGCTGACCGTCTCGACCATAAAGCACGCCCATCACGCGGTCGACGTGGACCAGCCGGGCACCGACAGCCATCGCCACCGCGCCGCCGGGGCGACCGAGGTGGTGCTTGCCTCGGCCCGCCGCTTTGCCATCATGCACGAGTTGCGCGGGGCACCGGAGCCGGACCTTGACGCGCTGCTTGCGCGTCTGGCGCCTGTCGACCTGGTGCTTGTCGAAGGGTACAAGCGCCACGCGCACCCCAAGGTCGAGGCGTACCGCGCCGCGGCGGGCCATGACCTGATCGCGCCGGGCGATCCCACCGTGCGCGCCGTGGCCAGCGACGGGGCCCTGAATATCGACCGGCCGGTGTTCGACCTCGGCGATACCCGCGCGATCGCGGATTTCATTCTTGCAGAGGTGGGGCTGTGACGGGATTCGACAGCGTTCTGGTCGTCGACTGGTCGGCGGCAAGCAGGCGCGCTCCGCTGACCCCGTCCAAGGACGCGATCTGGATGGCGCTCGCCACGACGGAGGGGCCGCAGGAGCCGATCTATTGCCGCAGCCGCACGGAGGCGGAGGCGACCATATCACGGCTTTTCCGCGAGGAGATGGCCGCCGGTCGGCGCCTGCTCGCGGCATTCGATTTCCCGTTCGGCTATCCACGCGGCTTTGCCCGCCATGTCACGGGGTCGGACGACCCCTTGCTGCTTTGGGACTGGCTCGCGGAGCGCGTCACCGATCGCGAGACCGGCGAGAACAACCGCTTCGACGTGGCCGAGCGAATGAACGCCGCCTTCGACCGCCCGGGTCCATTCTGGGGCAAGACGCACCGCGACCGCTGGCCGGGCATTCCCTATCGCAAGCCGGACATGCCCGCAGGCGGCATTGCCGAAAAACGCCGCTGCGACCGTGTTGCGGGGACCTCGAGCAGTTGTTTCCAGCTGTGCTATCACCCGACGGTCGGCAGCCAGGCGCTCATGGGGTTGCCGATGCTGGCGCGGCTGCGCCGGATTGACGGCGTCGCTGCCTGGCCGTTCGAGGACTGGCAGGGCGCGCGCGTCGTGCTGGCCGAAACATGGCCGGGCCTGATCGAACCGGTTGTGAAGCGGGCCGAGGCCGCGGGGGGCATCCGGGACGCGCATCAGGTCAGGCTCATGGCGCGGGCGCTGGCGCGTCTGCCGTTGGACAGGCTGGACGCCCTCCTGACGGATCCGCCGGCCGAGGCCGACGAGGAGGGATGGGTGCTCGGGGCCGGCCGTGGCGGTCTGCTCACCGAGCTCGCGGAAGAGCGCAAGCGGCCCGAGCCGCCGCCGCTGCGCGACGACTGTTTCGCCCTGCCGGCCGGCGTGGACTGGACGCCCGTGGACGAGGCTCTGGCGCTGTTGCGCGACAGGTTGCGCCCGGTCGTGCGCGAGGTCACCGTACCGCTGGCCGAGGCGCAGGGCCGTGTCCTTGCCGCGCCCGTGGTGGCGCGGCGATCCAACCCGCCGCGGGCCAACTCGGCTGTAGACGGGTACGGATTCGCCCACGCGGCGCTTGGGCCGGGCGATCAGGTCCTGCCGATGGTGCCGGGACGCGCGGCGGCCGGCGCCCCCCATCCCCGAACCGTCCCGGCGGGCCACGCGCTGCGCATTCTTACCGGGGCGCCACTCCCCGACGGTGTCGATACCGTGATCCTGGAAGAAGACGTGACCCTTGGGGACGGTGAGATCGCGTTCCGCCCGGGCATCAAGCCCGGTGCCAACACCCGAAACGCAGGCGAGGATGTCGAGGCCGGCCAGGCTGTGCTGGAGGCGGGGCGCGTGGTGACGCCCGCCGATCTTGCGCTGGCGGCCGCCGTCGGTGTCGGCGAATTGCCGGTGCATGAAAAGCTGACCGTGGCCGTGCTGTCCACGGGGGACGAGCTGGCCGAGCCGGGCGAGAGCGCCGGTGCCGGGCAGATATTCGACGCCAACCG
The DNA here is from genome assembly GCF_044472985.1 of Roseovarius salis. Classification (NCBI taxonomy): domain Bacteria; kingdom Pseudomonadati; phylum Pseudomonadota; class Alphaproteobacteria; order Rhodobacterales; family Roseobacteraceae; genus Roseovarius; species Roseovarius salis. The sequence continues at coordinate 14,354 of NZ_JBISDG010000018.1, forward strand.
CCCCATGCTGACCGGGCTGATCCGCGATTTCGGGTATGTGGCCCGCGACCTGGGGCGTGTCCCCGATGACCGGGCGGCGCTGCGCGCGGCGCTGGACCGCGGCGCCGCGGGCGCGGACGTGATCCTGACCTCCGGCGGTGCGTCGGCCGGGGACGAGGACCATGTCTCGGCCCTGCTCAACGAGAGCGGCGCGATGGCGCAGTGGCGCGTCGCGATCAAGCCGGGCCGTCCGCTGGCCATGGGCGTGTGGTCCGGCACACCTGTTTTCGGCCTCCCCGGCAACCCGGTGGCGGCCATGGTCTGCACCCTCGTGTTCGCGCGCCCGGCCATGGCCTGCCTCGCCGGGCAGGGGTGGCGAGAGCCACAGGGCTTTGATGTGCCGGCCGGGTTTTCCAAGTCGAAGAAACCCGGGCGGCGCGAATACCTGCGGGCGAGAATGCGCGAGGGCAGGGCAGAGGTGTTCAAATCCGAAGGGTCGGGGCGGATCAGCGGGCTCAGCTGGGCAGAGGGGCTGGTGGAGCTGCCCGACGGGGCCGCCGAGATCGCGCCGGGCGACCCTGTGCGCTACATTCCCTTCGGCAGTTTCGCCTGACCGGCGCGCGACCCCGCCATTGCCTATCCGCCGTGCCGCAGCACCGCGATATAGAATCCGTCCATGCCGCCCCTGTCGGGCCAGTAATCGGGGCGCAGGCGCAGCCCGCCCTCCTCGGTGATCCAGCCGGGTTCCACCCACGGGTGATCAAGCGCGCCGCGATCCGCTGTCAGGGTCGCGTGCCGCGCGAGGGCCTCCTCGACCTGGCATTCCCCCTCGTCAGGCAGCAGCGAACAGGTGCAGAACACCAGTCTTCCGCCCGGCCGGAGCAGGGTCAGCGCGTGGTCGATCATCCGTGCCTGAAGCGCGATCAGACCGTCTATGCCGGTCCCGTCGCGCGCATGGGGCAGGTCAGGGTGGCGCCGGATCGTGCCCGTGGCCGAGCAGGGCGCATCCAGCAGCACCGCGTCGTAGGGGCCGCCCTGATGGTCCAGCGCGTCCTCGACGACGCAGTCAGCCGCCAGCCGCGTGCGCGCGAGGTTCTCGCGCAGGCGGGCCATCCGGCTTTCGGAGATATCGAGGGCCGTGACGTCGGCCCCGGTCGCCGCCAGTTGCAGTGCCTTGCCACCCGGCGCTGCGCACAGGTCAAGCACGCTCTGGCCCGGCTGCGGGGCCAACAGGCGGGCGGGGAGCGCCGCGGCGGCGTCCTGCACCCACCAGCGGCCCTCGGCAAAGCCGGGCAGGGCAGAGACCTGACCGGCATCGGTCAGGCGCACGGTGCCAGTGGGCAGCAACGTGCCGCCCAGCTCGGCGGCGACGGCCGCCGTGTCGTCCCTGGCCGTCAGGTCGAGCGGCGCGCCGGCAAAATGGGCCTTTTCCATCGCGGCAACCGTGCCCGAGCCCCACGCGTTGACCAGCGGATCGCGCAGCCAGCCCGGCAGGCGTGGCACGCGCAGGTCATTCCAGGAGGCGCCGCCGCCATCGGCGATCTTGCGCAGCACCGCGTTGACGAGACCCTTGAGCCGGCCGTGCCTGCGATGACGTGCCGCAAGGGCCACGAGTTCGTTCACCACGCCGTGCGGGTCGCCCCCCGTGCAAAGCTCATGCGCCCCAAGGCGCAATATGTTGCGGACATGCAGCGGCGGCTTCTTGCGGAGATGCCGGTCGATCAGCCGGTCGGTCCGCTCCATCCCGCGCAGGGTGTCTACCGCCAGTCTCTGCGCGCGGGCCCGATCTGCGGGGGGCAGCCCGGCGAGCGTTTCGCCGCCAACGAGGTCGGAGATCAGCCGCCCCTCTTGCAGGACGGCATCCAGCAGGGCGACCGCGGCGGTGCGGGCTGTCGGCTGCAGGGCGGGCATGTTCGGATTTCCTTGGCCTTCGGTCCGGCGCGGCATATATCAACCGGGCAAGCAGAGAGGAAGCCCGACCATGGATGAGCAGAAAAAAGACCTGCCGCCGGCCGCGCAACGCGCGCTTGCCGAGGCCGAGGAACGGCGCCGCAACGCGGATGCGAAGGAGCTCCCCAAGGAGCTGGGCGGCCGCGAAGGCCCCGAGCCCGTGCGCTATGGCGATTGGGAGAACAAGGGGCTGGCGATCGATTTCTGATGCGCGGTTCCGTCAGCGCAGCCGTAGATCGGCGTGCTCGCCCGCGCCCTGATCCGATATGAACCGAACGGTGCGGTCCTTGACCTTCACCGCTTGGCAGTTCGGGTCCAACTGCATCTGTCCCCAGTAAAGATCGCGGCAGAAATAGCCTGAACGCCATTGCCATGCACCCCGAACCTCGCGTCCGAACGCGCGCCCGTCGATCTGGCCGTCAGGCGTGACGGTCAGCTTTATCCCGAAGCGGGTCAGTTCCCGCCCTTGCATCAGGGACACGAAAGCGTCCCGCTGCTTCACCTGCACGAATCCCTCCGCGGCGGCCGGGCCGCCGAATGCAATGCTGATGGCGAACAATACGATCCGTTTCATGCGCTTGTATCCTGTGGTTCGGCACGGTGTCTACGACGCGCGTGGCCGGCCGGATCACTCTTTGCCGAGTCCGAGGACATCGGTCATGTCGTATTCGCCGGGCTTGCGCCCCTGCCCCCATAGCGCGGCCTTGAGCGCGCCGCGCGCGAACACCCGGCGGTCGCTGGCGACGTGGCGCAGGATAATGCGTTCGCCCTCGGTGGCGAACATCACGTCGTGCTCGCCCACGATGTCGCCGCCGCGTACGGCGTGAAAACCGATATGCCCGCGCTCGCGCTTGCCGGTGATGCCGTCGCGGCCGCGGTCGGCCACGGTGTCGAGCGCCACGCCGCGCGCCTCGGCCGCGGCCTCGCCCAGCATCAGCGCGGTGCCCGAGGGCGCGTCGACCTTCTGGTTGTGATGCGCCTCTATCACCTCGATGTCATAGTCTTCGTCAAGCGCGGCCGCGACCTGTTTCGTCAGCTGCACGAGGAGGTTCACGCCAAGGCTCATGTTGCCCGCGCGCACCACCGTCGCGTGCCGCGCGGCGGCCGCAATCGCGGCTAGGTCGTCGCCGGTCATGCCGGTGGTGCCGATCACGTGCACGCAGCGCGCCTGCGCTGCGAGCCCGGCGAATTCGACCGTCGCCGCGGGCGCGGTGAAGTCGATCACCGCATGGGCCTTCGCGATCGCCTCGAGCGGGTCATCGCCCACCTTTACGCCAAGAGGCGCGCCGCCCATCGCGGTGCCGACATCCTGTCCTATCCACTCGTGACCCGCGTGTTCCAGCGCGCCCACCAACCGCGCGCGGGGGCTTTCGGCCACGGTCTGGATCAGCATTCGCCCCATGCGACCCGACGCGCCCGTAACCACGATCCCCGGCCCATCCGTCATTGTCGATCTCCTCGCATCCTTTTTGCCTTGCCTAGCGCACCGATCATCGCTTGGCAAAGTCCGGCCAAGGCTTTAGATGCTTGGGCATGGCGAAGAACAGGTTCAATGACGGCCCCGGACCCTCGCAGCGGCAGCTGCGCGTGGGCGAGTTGATCCGCAGGACCTTGTCTGAGGTCCTCATGCGCGGTGATATCCACGATCCGGACCTCAACCGCCTGTCGGTCACCGTGGGCGAGGTGCGCGCCTCTCCCGACCTCAAGGTGGCGACCGCCTATGTCCTGCCGCTGGGGGGCGAGGGTCAGGACGAGGTGATCGGGCTCTTGGCGCGCAACAAGGGAGAGCTGCGCCGGATCATCGGCAAGGAATTGTCGCTTAAGTTCGCGCCCGATCTGCGTTTCCGCATCGACGAGACGTTCGACCGGATGGACGAGACCCGCCGGCTTTTCGCGCAGGACAAGGTGCGCCGGGATGTCGAGGGGTAGCGACCGTGCGCTGGCTGGTCGTGCTGCTTTCGCTGTTCGCCCTGCCGGCAGAGGCGCTTGAATGCCGGGCATTGACCCACGACGGGGCCGCGTTCACGATTTGCCGGGTCGATGCCGCCAGAACGGAGCTGCGTCTTTTCCTCGACGATCCCGATACGGGGCGCCCCCTGGGCAGTTTCAAGAACGTCGAGGATCGCCTGTCGGATGAAGGGCGGCGGCTGATGTTCGCCATGAATGCCGGCATGTACCATCAGGATCGCAGCCCCGTCGGACACTACATCGAGGACGGCGAGGAGGCCGCACCGGTCATAAGTTCCGACGGACCGGGAAATTTCGGGCTGCTGCCCAACGGAGTGTTCTGCATCGGCGACGGCTGGGCACGGGTGATCGAGACGCGGCGCTACCTGCGCGAGTCCCCGGCCTGTCGCCATGCCACGCAGTCGGGTCCGATGCTGGTGATCGATGGCGAACTGCACCCGCGGTTCCTGAAGGACAGCAACAGCCGTTACGTGCGAAACGGGGTGGGTACGTCGGCCGACGGCCGCACGGCATGGTTCGCCATTTCCGAGGAACCGGTCAATTTTCACCTGTTCGGCCGGCTTTTCCGCGACCGGTTGGGCGCGCGGCAGGCGCTTTATTTCGATGGCAACATCTCGCGGCTGTACGCACCCCAGATCGATCGGTACGACGGTGGCTTTCCGATGGGGCCGATCGTGGGTGCGGTGGCGCCGGCCGAGTGATTGACGCGCTGTGCAGGCCTTGGTAGCCCGCAGCTTTCAGCGGAAAACAGGGGCGCAGCGCGCATGGGACGCAAACGCAAGGGCCGTGACATTTCGGGTTGGCTGGTGGTGGACAAGCCCGCCGGCATGACGTCGACCGCGGTGGTCAACAAGGTCCGCTGGGCGCTGCAGGCCCGCAAGGCCGGTCATGCCGGCACGCTGGATCCGGCGGCGACAGGGGTCCTGGCGGTGGCGCTGGGCGAGGCGACAAAGACCGTCCCCTACGTGACGGATGCCTTGAAGGCGTACGAGTTTTCCGTGCGGCTGGGCGAGGCAACCAACACCGACGACGCGGAAGGAGAAGTGATCGCCACGTCCACGGCACGCCCTTCCGACGACGAGATCAAGCAGGCGCTGTCGCCGTTTCTTGGCGAGATAATGCAGGTGCCGCCCAAGTATTCGGCCGTCAAGATCGACGGCCAACGCGCCTACAAGCTGGCGCGCGAGGGCGAGGACGTCGATATCGAGGCGCGGCCTCTGTGGGTCGAGGAACTGGTGATGACCGACCGCCCGGACGCCGACCACGTGACGCTCGAGATGGTTTGCGGCAAGGGAGGGTACGTGCGGGCGCTGGCCCGGGATCTGGGCGAGGCACTGGGATGTCACGGTCACGTGGCTTGGCTGCGGCGGACATGGTCCGGGCCGTTCGAGGCCGAGGATGGCCTGACCATCGATGACATCGACCGGCTGGCGCAGACGCCCGAACTGGATACCTACCTGCGCCCGCTGGAGGATGGCTTGGCCGAGCTGCCCGAGGTCTCTTGCACGGAGGAGGGCGCGGTGCGCCTGCGTAACGGCAACCCCGGCATGGTGATCGCGCGTGACGTTGCCTATGGCGAGGAATGCTGGGCGTCCCGCAAAGGCCGGGCCGTGGCGGTGGGACGTTTCCGCGCCGGCGAACTGCACCCGTCACGCGTGTTCAACACCGGCCCGCTGGAGGCGTGAGCGCGTGAGCGAGGATTTCGATCCCGACAAGCTGCATGACCCGGGGGGCAAGACCCGGATCGCACTGCCAGAGGATGTGCGCGGGGACGCGCGGTATTCGCACTGCGGCCGCTATCGCCAGCTTCTCGAGCGGGACTGGACGCCGCAAGGTGAAACGCCGCGGACGCTGATGTTCGTCGGGCTGAACCCCAGCGTCGCAGGCGCGACGCACCAGGATCCGACCTGCGCGCGCGAAACCGACCGCGCGCGGCGGTTGGGCTACACGCGCTACCTAAAGGGCAACATCCTCGACTGGCGGGCCACCTCCCCCCGCGACATCCCGCACGATCCCGATATCGCCTGCAGCCCCGGCAACCTGCCGGCCCTTCTGGAGATGGCGAACCAGTCCGAGGCGATCGTGCTGGCCTATGGGCGGGTGCACAAGCGGTACGCCGCTATCGTCGACAGGATGCTGAAGGCACTGCGCGAAACCGGGCGGCCCCTGGTCTGTCTCGGCCTCAACAAGGACGGCTCGCCCAAGCATCCGCTCTATATCCGCAACGATGCGCCGCTCGTGCCGTTTCCGTTACAGGGCGACTCAGCCGGCGGTGACCCTGGCGTCTAGTTCGCGGCGGATCGCGGCAGAGTCCGCGCCGCGCACCGGCGGTTCGCCCGGGCGCGGCGGCGGCCCGCCGAAACGCGGTGCCGGCGCCGGCTGAAGACCGCCATCATCCTGCAGCCATGTCCCGCGCTGCGCCATGTGCGGGTCGCGCTTGGCCGCGTCCGGCGACAGAACCGGGGCGACGCAGGCATCCGACCCCGCGAATAGAGCGGCCCAGTGCGACAGCGGACGTTCTGCGAAGATACCGGCAAGACGGGCCGTCTGAACGGGCCACGTCTCGCTGTCATATTGCACCGAGAAGCCCGGATCGTCGCCAAGGCCCAGCAGGCGCAGGAACTCGGCGTAGAATTTCGGCTCCAGGCACTGGACGCTGATCCACCCGCCATCCGCGCAGGCGTAGCAGCGGCACCAGTGCGGCCCGTCCAGCAGGCTTTGCCCCCGCTCGGGCACGAGGTTGCCGGACGGCGCCATGGACATCAGCAGGGCCATCATGTGCGCCGACCCGTCGACGATGGCGGCGTCCACGACCGTGCCCTTTCCCGTCTGCCGGGCCTCCAGCAGCCCCGCGAGAAGACCCGCCACGAGATAGAGCGCCCCGCCGCCCACGTCACCCACCAGCGTCGGCGGCGTGACCGGCGTCTCGCCTGGCGCACCCGCGTACCACAAAGCCCCGGAGGTGGCGATGTAGTTGAGGTCATGGCCGGCCGTGGAGGCGCGCGGCCCGTCCTGGCCCCAGCCCGTCATCCGGCCATAGACGAGCGCCGGGTTGCTGTCTGAAAAGGACTCGGGCCCGAGGCCGAGGCGTTCCATCACGCCGGGCCGGAACCCCTCGATCAGCGCGTCGGCTGAGTCGACGAGGGCGCGTGCCGTTTCGCGGTCGTCGCTGTCCTTGAGGTCAAGAACGATGGACCGCTTGCCGCGATCCAGCAGCGTGGGGCCATCCGCCGTCGGATTCGCGGCGGCAGGGCGGTGGACGACGATCACCTCGGCCCCGAGGTCGGCCAGCATCATCCCGGCGAATGGACCCGGCCCAAGGCCCTCGATCTCGACCACGCGAATGCCGCCCAGCATGTCCTGTCCTCCCGGTTGCGGGCCAGTGTAACCGCGGCAAGCGGCGTATCAATAGCGGCGGTGGATGCGCCGGCTGGTCACCAGGTACCGCTTCTTCTGCTGCTCGCGCAGGAAAACGAACAGCCCCGCCCCGAGGATCAGCGCGATGCCGGCCATCACGACGGGCCCCGGCAATTCGCCCCAAACGGCCCAGCCCCAGAATATCGCCAGCGGCAGGCCGACATACTCGAACGGTGCCACGGTTGCCGCGTCGGCCACGCGGTAGGCGGCGCTGAGGCAGTAGCCGATGATAGCGGAATTGAAACCGAGGCCGACGAAGAGCCACACGTCCCGCCCCGTGGGCCATGTCCATTCGCGTAGAAGGAAAACGAGGCTTTCGTTGCCAACCCCCTCGGCAAACCGGCCGTCACCGGCCGCGGCCCAGAAGAGGACGCTGACGGCGATGAACCCGCCCTGGATGTAGACCGCCATGGCCGAGGCCTTTGACGCCACGCCGAGTTTGCGGGTCAGAACCTGGTTGAGCGCATAGGCCAGCGCCGCCACCACCGGCAGCAAATAGACGATCACCGGCACGTCACGCGCGGCACCGCTGTCCCATGGCCGGGTCATGACGACCACGCCCAGAAGACCGACGACCACCGCCCCGATCCGAAGCGGGCCGACCTTTTCGCCCAGCAAGGGAATAGACAGCAGCGTGATCATGAGCGGGGCCACGAAGAACACCGCCGTGGCCTCGGCCAGCGGCAGCACGGCAAGCGCGGCGAAGAAGGTCATGTTGGCGGTCACGATCAACAGGCAGCGCAGCACATGCAGTCCCGGTGTTCTCGTGCGCAGGATATGCCAGCCGCCCTCGATTTGCACGATCGCAAGGCTGAAACAGATGCCGATGACCGAGCGGGTGAACACCATCTGGTGCAGCGGGTACCCGCCCGAAAGGAACTTGATCAGCATGTCGTTGACCGAGATCGCCAGCACGCCCAGCAGGATGAAGGCGATCCCCGCCGTGGGGTTCTGCAGCCGCGTCTGCGCCGTCGTCATGGCATGTCCTTTCCCCTGGGCCGTAGCACGGCCGCCGCGGCGTTGCCATGTCCGTTTGCGACAGTTTTGATGACGCGTCCCGCGGGGCGGAGGGCTTCCCCCGGGGCATGGGCTGCGCTAGGCTGGCGCCGGATGCGACAGGAAGGAGCCGTGCCCCATGCACATGAGTGACGAACGCGAGATCAGCGCCGACCGGGCCACGGTCTGGGCGGCCCTGATGCGCCCGGAGGTGCTGAAGGAATGCGTTTCCGGCGCACAGGAGGTGACGGGTTCGCCCGAGGAGGGGTTCGAGGCGGTGGTCACGCAGAAGGTCGGCCCCGTCAAGGCGACCTTCAAGGGGTATGTCACCTTCTCAGACATGGTCGAGCCGGAAAAGCTGACGCTGACCGGCGAGGGCAAGGGCGGCGCGGCCGGTTTCGCCAAGGGCAGCGCTGACGTGACCCTGACGGAGACGGAAACCGGCACGCTGGTCGCTTACGACGTGGAGGCCAAGGTGGGCGGCAAGCTGGCGCAGCTGGGCAGCCGCATCGTGGACGGTTTCGCCAAGAAGATGGCCGACCGGTTCTTCAGCCGCCTCGAAGAGGTGATCGAGGGGCCCAAGTCCGAGGACGAGGGCCAGGAGGCGGAAAAGAAAGGATGGCTCAAGCGCCTGATCTCGTGACGGCGCGGGGGGCGCCGTCATGCGCGCCGTGCGCGGCCGTCACCGGGACCCGATCTGCCGCGACCGGATAAGGTCCGCCACCCGCCGCGCAATGGCGTTGCTGCCCTTGACCGAAGGATGGATCATGTCCACCGCGTGGAAGGATCTGTCGCCATGCGGTACCAGATCCTGCAGCGAGAGATAATGTACCCCCGCGTCCAGCCCGGCAAGCCGGGCGACGCGGCGTTCCAGTTCCGCCCCCTCGTCGCGGCAGTGCTCGATCAGCGAGCCGCTGCCGGGGCTGCGCAGATAGCCCACATAGACCACCTGTGCGCCGGACTGGCGCAGTTTCGACAGGAAACCGGGAATGCGCCCCTTGCGCCCGTCCTCGGAAATCAGCCGGTCAAGCCGACCGTCACACGCCATGCAGCCGCACCCCAGCCACAGGTCGTTGCCCCCGCCGTTGACCACGACCCAGTCCCAGTCGCCGGGGACATACTGCTTGGCGATGTTGAGCCCCGCGCTGCCCGAGATGGGCAGTGGATGGAAATAGCGCGCGCCGATCACGGAGCGGTCGACCACGGGTTCGCTAAGAGTGTCTTCCATGTGGTCCGCGACGGCGAGATCGGACATGCGATGCGATGCCAGCATGGAATCCCCGACAACGAGGATGCGCGAGGGGAAATCGCGGCTAACGGATTCGCCGCATCCCGCCAGCAAGAGAGCGGCCGCCGCCAGCTTGAACAATCGTGCAATGAACATTCGATCAGGGTCCGTCTCACGTCGTGGCTGAATGGCCGGGTTGGCCCGTCGTTCCCAACCCTCGGCCTCAACCGTGGCGCCCCCAAGGCCGGAAACTGGCACCAACGTGCTCGGTTTTCAACAAGTTTCGGGCCGCGTTCCCGCTGCTGAAACAATCATCCGTGGAATGCACGATTTGGCGATTTTTGCACACCCCCGGCTGCCGCAAGGCGCAATTGCACTTTGGTTTTCACGGTCTACGTTGCGCAGAACCCGTGCTTGAAAGGAAGGATCATGGCGCCGGTCGTCGATGTCAGAAACCTCAGCAAGATTTACGACGACGGGTTTCGTGCGCTCGACGGCGTGTCGTTGCAGATCGAGGATGGCGAGATCCTCGCGCTTCTGGGCCCCAACGGCGCGGGCAAGACAACGCTCATTTCCGCGCTTTGCGGCATCACCATGCCGACGGGCGGGACGGCACGTGTCGGCGGACACGACATCGTGGCCGATTACCGCGCCGCCCGCGCGATGATCGGGCTGGTGCCGCAGGAAATTTCGCTGGAACCGTTCGAGAAGGTCATCAAGACGGTGCGCTTTTCCCGCGGGCTTTTCGGCAAGCCGCGCGACGAGGCCGTGATCGAACGGACGCTCCGCCAGCTGTCGCTCTGGGACAAGCGCCACGCCAAGATCATGGAACTCTCCGGCGGCATGAAACGGCGCGTACTGATCGCCAAGGCGCTGTGCCACGAGCCCCGGGTGCTGTTCCTCGACGAGCCGACGGCGGGCGTCGACGTGGAGTTGCGCCGCGACATGTGGGCGGTGGTCGACGGGCTCAAGCAAAGCGGTGTGACGATCATCCTGACCACGCATTACATCGAGGAGGCCGAGGCCATCGCCGACCGCGTCGCGGTGATCAACAAGGGCGAGATCCTGCTGGTCGAGCAGAAGGAGGCGCTGATGACCCGCATGGGGCGCAAGACCCTGCGGATCTATCTGACCGACCCGATCGACAGGGTGCCCGCGGCATTGGACGATTACGGGCTGGAGCTGTCGAAGGACGGCAGAACGCTGAGCTACAGCTATGCCACCGGCGCGCACCGGACGGGCATCACGCGCCTGCTGCAGAAGCTTGCCGCCGAAGGCATCGCGCTCGACGACATACAGACCTCGCAATCGAGCCTTGAGGACATCTTCGTCGGGCTGGTCAAGGAGGACGCGGAATGAATCTAAGGGCGATCCGGGCAATCTACGCATTCGAGATGTCGCGCTTTTTCCGCACGCTCTTGCAAAGCTTCGTCTCGCCCGTGATTTCCACGTCCCTCTACTTCGTGGTATTCGGCGCAGCCATCGGCAGCCGGATCGATCAGGTCGAGGGCGTGAGTTACGGTTCTTTCATCGTGCCGGGGCTGATCATGCTGTCGGTCATGACCCAGTCGATCACCAACGCGTCTTTCGGGATCTATTTCCCGAAATTCATCGGCACCATATTCGAGCTGTTGTCGGCGCCGGTCAACTTTTTCGAGGTGGTCCTGGGCTACGTGGGCGCTGCCGCGACCAAGGCGCTGTTCATCGGCCTTGTGATCCTGGGTACCTCGTCGCTGTTCGTCGACCTGACGATCCAGAGCCCGCTGGCGATGGTGGCGTTCCTTTTGCTTACCTGCCTCTCGTTCTCGCTCTTCGGGTTCATCATCGGCATCTGGGCGCAGAATTTCGAGCAGCTGCAACTGGTTCCGCTGCTGATCATCACACCGCTCGTCTTTCTTGGCGGCTCGTTCTACTCGATTTCCATGCTGCCGCCGGTTTGGCAGACGATCACGCTGTTCAACCCGGTCGTCTATCTCATCTCGGGGTTCCGCTGGGCATTCTTCGGCCAGGCGGACGTACCGGTGGGGCTCAGCCTGCTGGCCATCGCGCTGTTCACTGCGATATGCCTCGCGCTGGTGTGGCTCATCTTCAAGACGGGGTATCGCCTGAGGTCCTGACGGCGACAGGAAAGGGCCCCCCGCGTGACCTGATTGCCGCCGCGCACGGAAAAATCCCCCGAGCCCGGGAATGTCGAGCGCGCCGCGCCTTGTTATGCCCGCCGCAGCATTCTACATCGGGCGGATGGAACTCAAACTGCCTTTCCTTGACCGTGGCCCGCTGGTTGCTGTCATCCGCCTGACCGGCGCCATCGGATCCGGCGGGCGCGCGCAGCTGAATGACGAGGCGATGGCCCCGATCATCGAAAAGGCGTTCAAGCGGGGCAAGCCGAAGGCCGTCGCGCTTGTGATCAACTCGCCCGGCGGCTCGCCCGTTCAGTCATCCCTGATCGCCGCCCGCATCCGGCGACTTGCCGAGGAAAAGGCAGTGCCGGTGCATGCCTTCGTCGAGGATGTCGCGGCGTCGGGGGGCTACTGGCTGGCCACGGCGGCGGATGACATCTGGGTTGACCAGGGCTCTATCGTGGGCTCGCTCGGCGTGATCTCGGCGGGCTTCGGCGCCCATGTGCTTCTGGCCCGGCAGGGAGTGGAGCGCCGTGTCTACACCGCTGGAAAGTCCAAGAGCATGCTGGACCCGTTCCTGCCCGAGAAGGAGGAGGACGTGAACCGCCTGAAGGGATTGCTGGACCAGATGCACGAAAGCTTCAAGCAGCAGGTCAGGGACCGTCGGGGGGACCGTCTGGCCGAGAGGCAGGAGCTGTTCACCGGCGAGTTCTGGCTGGGCGGTCGCGCGGTCGAGCTGGGGCTCGTGGACGGCATCGCGCATGTCGTGCCCAAGCTGAAGGAGCTTTACGGCGAGAAGGTGCGCTTTGCCAGTTACACGCGCAAGCGGCCCCTTTTCCTGCGTTTCGGCGCGACCATGGCCGAGGACGCGATCGCCGCGGTCGAGGAGCGGGCGGCCTATGCCCGTTTCGGCCTCTGACGTGATCGTGAAGATCGTCATATTGTTCCTCGTGTTCATGGCCGTCCTGGCCATGTTCGGCAAGCTGCGCTTTCCCGGGCAGCAAAAGCTGGCCTCGGCCCGCTGCCCCGGTTGTGGCCGCTTCCGGATCGGCAAGGGGCCGTGCGCCTGCCGCAAAGGCAAGCGTAAATGACCGTATGGCTGCTGGCAGGCCTGGGGCTGCTGATCCTGCTGCTGGCGGGGGATGCGCTGGTGAAGGGGGCGGTGAACCTCAGCCTGCGGATCGGGGTGCCGGCGCTTATCGTCAGCCTGACGATCGTGGCCTTCGGCACCTCGGCGCCGGAGCTGATCATCTCGATCAATGCGGTGATGGAGGACAAGCCCGGGCTCGCGCTGGGCAATGTCGTGGGATCGAACACGGCGAACATCCTTCTGGTGCTGGGGGTGCCCGCTTTGCTGGCCGGACTGCACACCAGCGAGTGCGACAGCCGCAAGACCTACGTGGTGATGATCGCGGCCTCCCTGCTGTTCATCGCCTTGGCGTTCCGTGGGGAATTCGATGCGTTGGCCGGGGCGGTTTTGTTGGCGCTGTTGGCCTACGTCCTTGGGGACGCGTTCCGCGATGCGCGACAGCATCGCCGTGATTCGGCGGCCATGGATCTGGCCGCGGAATCGCCCGACGATGTCGAGGGGGCCGATCCCGACATGCCATGGTGGCAGATATTCGTCTTTCTCGTGCTCGGGCTGGTCGGCCTGCCCCTCGGGGCGGATCTTCTGGTGGACAATGCCTCGGTCATTGCCCGGCGTTACGGGGTGAGCGACTCGATCATCGGGCTTACGCTCGTGGCGCTTGGCACTTCCTTGCCGGAACTCGCGACGACGGTGATGGCCGCGATACGCCGTCAGGCCGACGTGGCGCTTGGCAACGTGATCGGCTCCAACATGTTCAACCTGCTGGCCATCATCGGCATCACGACGCTGGTGGCGCCCATCCCGGTGGGGCGCGAGTTCCTCTTGTTCGACCTTTGGGTGATGCTGGCAGCGTCGCTGCTGATCATCCCGTTCGTTTTCTTCCGCATGGATATGGGCCGGTTGTGGGGAATCGCCTTGACCGTGCTCTACGTGGTCTATGTCACGTTCATACTGAGTTGAGGAAACGGGCATGGCACGAGCACTGGTAACGGGGGCGGCCAAGCGGCTTGGCCGCGCGATGGCGCTGGAGCTGGCGCGGCGCGGACATGACGTGGCCGTGCATTACGCGTCGTCGGCAGGAGAGGCATCCGAGGTCGTCACGGAGATTCAGGAGATGGGCCGGCAAGCCGTTGCGCTGCAGGCGGACCTGCTCGACGAGGCGCAAGTGCAGTCGCTGCTGCCGCGCGCCGCCGGGGCGCTTGGCGGTGCCGTGGGCACGCTCGTCAACAACGCCTCGATCTTCGAGTTCGACGCGATCGAGACTGCGACGCGCGAAAGCTGGGACCGTCACATGGAAAGCAACCTGCGCGCGCCCTTCGTGCTGACGCAGGCACTTGCCGCCCAGGTGCCCGCGCCGCTGGACGATGCCGATGGCGAGCCGCTGGCGCAGGGGCTGGTCGTCAACATGATCGATCAGCGCGTGCGCAAGCTGACGCCGGAGTTCATGAGTTACACCATCGCCAAGATGGGGCTGTGGGCCATGACCCGCACGGCGGCGCAGGCGTTGGCGCCGCGGGTAAGGGTGAACGCCATCGGGCCGGGCCCAACCCTGCAAGGGCCACGCCAGACGGCCGAGCAGTTCCGTCGGCAGCGCGCGGCCACCGTCCTGGGCCGTGGCGCGGACCCCGACGACGTGATCGCCGCGCTGGGCTATCTGCTGGAGGCCAAGGCCGTCACCGGCCAGCTGATCTGCGTGGATGGCGGTCAGCACCTTGGCTGGCAAACCCCCGACACGGACGGTGTCGAGCAATGAGCGCCGGGAGTTATGCACGACAGGACATTTCCGCCGTGAGACGTTACAAAAGTTTTAACGTTTTCAGTGATTTGTATTTGGGCAAAAAAATATTGTTTTAAATCAATGCGTTAAAATTGCGCCTAATTTTTGGGCACTTCGGCGAAATGGTCCGAATGCAACGGAAATTTTCCGATGCCACAAACTTGTCTCCAGGTTTATCCACAGGATCCGTGGACACGTTTCCCCTTGATATATCCGTACGGAGATTGCAGCCAAGCGATGGAATCATAGGTAGAGCGTGATGAGTTCCCGTACTCCCGAGACAGCGCCGCCGGCCGGGCACGAGGTAATCCAGGGCTATCTCAAGACCCTGGATGCGTCGCCGGGCGTATACCGCATGCTCGATGCGCAGGCGCGCGTGCTCTATGTCGGCAAGGCGCGCAACCTGCGCGCGCGGGTATCCAGCTACGCACGGCCTACGGGCCATACGCCGCGGATCGCCCGCATGATTTCCGAAACGGCGTCGATGATGTTCCTGACCACGGCGACCGAGACCGAGGCGCTGCTGCTGGAGCAGAACCTCATCAAGCAACTCAAGCCGCGCTACAACGTGCTGCTGCGCGACGACAAGAGCTTTCCCGACATCCTCGTGACGGACCATGACTTCCCGATGATCCGCAAGCACAGGGGCGCGCGCAAGCACAAGGGCGCCTATTACGGCCCCTTTGCCAGCGCCGGCGCGGTCAACCGGACGCTGGCGCAGCTGCAGAAGGTGTTCCAGCTGCGAAATTGCTCGGACTCGATGTTCGAAACCCGCACGCGCCCCTGCCTGCAGTACCAGATCAAGCGGTGCACGGCACCCTGCGTCGGCTACATTTCCAAGGAGGATTACGCCGCCCAGGTGGCGGATGCGGAGCGTTATCTCTCGGGCCGGTCGACGGCGGTGCAGGAGAAACTCAAGGCCCAGATGCAAGAAGCGTCCGAAGCGATGGAGTTCGAGCGCGCCGCGGCCCTGCGCGACCGGATAAAGGCGCTCACGCAGGTTCAGACGGCGCAAGGCATCAATCCCCGCACGGTCAGGGAGGCCGACCTCCTCGCGCTGCACCTGGAAAACGGGCAGGCCTGTGTGCAGGTTTTCTTCATCCGGGCGGGCCAGAACTGGGGCAACAACGATTTCTACCCGCGCGTCGGCGCGGACGTCGAAGAGGCCGAGGTGCTGGAGGCGTTCATCGGCCAGTTCTACGACAACAAGGAGCCCCCGCGGCAGCTGATCCTGTCCCATGCCATCGAAAGCACCGAGACGATGGCCGATGCATTGTCCGGCAAGCGGGGGGGCAAGGTGGATATCCTCGTGCCCAAGCGCGGCGAAAAGGCCGAGATGGTCGACAGCGCGCTGCGCAATGCCCGCGAAAGCCTTGCGCGCAAGATGTCGGAAACGGCGACGCAGGCGCGGCTGCTGCGGGGCGTGGCCGAGGCGTTCGGACTCGAAGAGGCGCCGTCGCGGATCGAGGTTTACGACAACAGCCATATCCAGGGCACGAACGCGGTTGGGGCGATGATCGTCGCCGGACCGGACGGGTTCGTGAAGAGCCAGTACCGCAAGTTCAATATCCGCGGCGAGGATCTGACGCCGGGCGATGATTTCGGCATGATGAAGGAGGTGCTGACCCGGCGTTTCAAACGGCTGCTGAAGGAAGATCCGAGCCGGGCGGAGGGGCACTGGCCCGACCTGTTGCTGATCGACGGCGGCGCCGGTCAGGTAAGCGCGGTGAACGGGATCCTGCGCGAACTGGGGGTCGAGAACATGGCCGTTGTCGGTGTGGCCAAGGGCATTGACCGGGACCACGGCAAGGAGGAATTCCATCGAGAGGGACGGCGGCCGATGGCGCTGCGCCACAACGATCCCGTCCTCTACTTCATCCAGCGGCTCAGGGACGAGGCGCACCGTTTCGCCATCGGCACCCACCGGGCAAAGCGCGCCAAGGGCGTCGGTGCCTCGCCGTTGGACGAGATCCCCGGTGTCGGCGCGGCGCGAAAGCGTGCGCTTCTTGCACATTTCGGGTCGGCCAAGGCCGTCAGCCGCGCCGCGCTGGCCGACCTGAAGGCCGTCGACGGCGTGTCGGAGGCGCTGGCGCAGAAGGTGTATGACCATTTCCACCCCAAGGGCTAGAAAGGCGTGCCGCCAGTCGTGAAAGGGCGCACAAGCGCCGGGTGCCCCCCGCATCCCCATGCCTTGAAATCGCGGTTGCGGGGCGCGCGCTGTCCCTTTCCCCGCCCCGCGATCCGGGCTAGACAGGGCGCATGACATGGACCATTCCCAACGTGCTGACCACGCTCCGGTTGCTGGCGGCCCCGGGTGTTGCGGTGATGTTTCTGTACTTCACCCGGCCCTGGGCCGACTGGTTCGCTCTGGTGCTGTTCGTGGGCGCCGCGATCACCGACTGGTTCGATGGCTACCTCGCCCGCATGTGGAAGCAGACGACCAAGCTGGGCACAATGCTGGACCCCATCGCGGACAAGGCGATGGTCGTGGTCGCGCTGATGGTGATCGTGGGATATTCCAGCATGTCGCCGTGGCTGGTGCTGCCGGCGACGGTGATCCTGTTCCGCGAGGTGTTCGTCAGCGGCCTGCGCGAATTCCTCGGTGACATGGCCGGTACGCTCAAGGTGACGCGGCTGGCCAAGTGGAAGACCACCGCGCAGATGATCGCGATCGCCGTGCTCTTTGCACAGGGCGTGTTCGAGCACTATCTGTGGGCCAGCACCGCCGGAATGGATCAGGCGATGGTCGATGCCATCCTGACCGGGGAGGAAGAGGATCTGCACGGCCTCAGGTGGAAGCTTGAAGGCATGGTCTGGAGCGGGAACCTCGGCCTTTGGCTGCTCTGGCTCGCGGCGGCGCTAACGCTTATCAGCGGCATCGACTATTTCCGCAAGGCGGTGCCGTATCTGAGGGATTGAGAGATGGACGTGCTGTATTTCGCATGGGTCCGGGAACGGATCGGCCAGCCGCGGGAACGGGTCGAGACGGGGGCCGTGACGGTCCGTGACCTGGTCGAGGAGCTGCGCGCGCGGGAAGCGCGGTACGCCGCCGCCTTCGAGGACCTGGGCGCCCTGCGCGTGGCGGTGGACCAGGAACTTGCGGATTTCGACGCGCCGCTGGCCGAGGCGCGCGAAGTGGCGTTCTTTCCGCCGATGACCGGGGGCTGAGAAAATGGATATCCGCGTTCAGCGCGAGCCGTTCGATCTCGGGCGCGAGGCGGGCGCCTTTGCCGCGCGGCAGGCTGGCATGGGCGCCGTGGTCACTTTTTCGGGCATCGTGCGCGACCTGCCCGGCGGCGGGTTGAAGGCCATGGAAATCGAGCACTATCCGGGCATGACGGAAAAGGCCATCGGCCAGATCGCAGGTGAGGCGGCGGCGCGCTGGCAGACAGGTGACATCTGCGTGATCCATCGTTTCGGGCCGCTGGAGCCGCAAGAGATGATCATGATGGTCGCCACGTCGGCGCCGCACCGTGCGGATGCGTTCCAGGCCGCCGAATTCCT
Organism: Roseovarius salis; assembly: GCF_044472985.1. NCBI lineage: Bacteria > Pseudomonadati > Pseudomonadota > Alphaproteobacteria > Rhodobacterales > Roseobacteraceae > Roseovarius > Roseovarius salis. The sequence continues at coordinate 32,383 of NZ_JBISDG010000018.1, forward strand.
CATGGATTACCTGAAATCGCGCGCGCCCTTCTGGAAGAAGGAGATCGCGCGCGACGGCACTGCGTGGGTCGCGGCACGGTCCGAGGACGAGGAAGCACTCGACCGCTGGTAGCGTTCAGTCGAAGCGTTTCCACGCGTCCTGCATGGCCTTGTTCATGTCATCCCATGCCTTTTCGACCCCGGCCTTGATATCGGACCACGCGGCGCTCTGCGATTGCTGGAGTTCCTCGAGGTGCTTGGCCATCTCGTCGCGGCGCTGGCGAAGCTCCTCGATCTGTTTCTCGTAATTGACCTGCGCATCGGTCTGCGCCTGCTTGGCCTGCGCCTTGAGCTTGTCGATATCGGCTTGCCACTCCTCCAGCTTCGCCTGGAGCTTTTCCTGATACTTCTGTTTCTCATCCATAATCGAAATCCTTTCTCGTCGTGCACCAATGGTAAGCCAAAACGGATTTGACCTGTTGATCACGAACCGAGGTAATCAGCGGGTCCCCGCGCTTCAACAGGGGTCGTATGCCCGCATCGTGCGTTCCGATCCGGCGCAAATCGGATGTTTCAGACGGATCACCCGGTCGCTCGCCGGCGGCGGTTGCCGCTGGTGTCGTCCCGGCGGCCGGCGCGAACCGGAAGGCAGGGGGGTGCCGCGCTGCGCGATCGCCCCTGCCGCGCGACCGGTCTTGCCCCTGCCACGCGCCCGATCTTACGGGGCGCCCCACCCGCCGCCGCCGGGCGTTTCCATGCCGAAAACGCTGCCCGAGGGCAGGTCGATTTCGTCGTTCCCGGCCATTTCGCGTATCTCGCCGTCGGGGAGTTCGGCCCAGTTGCGCCCGACCGTGCCCGGGGCACCGCCATCCATGCCGAATGGCGGGACGATGCGGTGATTGCTGAGCGTGGTGACTGTCACCGGCTCGAGAAACCGCAGCCGCCGGAATACGCCGTGACCGCCCCGCCACCGCCCGGCGCCGCCCGAGCCGTGCCGGATCGCGAAATCCTCCAGCCGGACGGGAAAACGCTTTTCGAGGATCTCGGGATCGGTCATGCGGGTGTTGGTCATGTGGCTCTGGACGGCATCGCAGCCGTCGAAACCCGGGCCTGCCCCGCTGCCGCCCGCGATGGTTTCGTAATTCTGGAACTCGTCATTGCCCCAGACGAAATTGTTCATCGTGGCCTGGCTTCCCGCCATCACCTGCAGAGCGCCGTAAAGCGCGTTGGTCGCGGCCTGGCTGACCTCGGTGTTGCCCGCGATCACTGCCGCCGGGTAGACAGGGTTGAGCATCGACCCTTCCGGAACGATGATGTTCAGCGGTTTCAGGCAGCCTTCGTTCAGCGGGATCTCGGCGCCGACCATCGTTCGGAAAACGTAGAGCACGACGGCACGGCAGATCGATCTCGGCGCATTGTAGTTGCCCTCATGCTGCGGGCTGGTGCCGGTGAAATCGATCGTGGCCTCGCGTTTTTCGGCATCCACCGTCACCTGCACCTCGATCGTCGCACCATGATCCATCGGGTAGCTGAAACGCCCGTCGCGGAGCCGGTCGACGACCCGCCGCACGCTTTCCTCGGCATTGTCCTGGACATGTCCCATGTAGGCGCGCACCACGTCGAGCCCGAACTGGTCGACCACCTTCAGCAGTTCCTGCCGGCCGGTTTCGTTCGCCGCGATCTGCGCCTTCAGGTCGGCCATGTTCTGGGCGATGTTGCGGCAGGGATACCGCGAGGATGACAGCAAGGCCTCGATCTGTGCGTCCAGCAGGGTGCCCTGATCGACCAGCTTGACGTTGTCGATGAGCACCCCTTCATCCTCTATCCGGGTGCTGTCCGGCGGGGCCGAGCCGGGCGTGCGCCCGCCGATGTCGGCGTGGTGGCCGCGCGCACCCAGCCAGAACACCGCCCTGCCATCGACGAAAACGGGCGTGACGACGGTGACATCGGGCAGATGCGTTCCGCCACGGTAGGGGGAATTCAGCATGAAGGCGTCACCGGGGCGAACCTCGGGGTTCAGCCGCATCACCGTCTTGATGGAATCGGACATGGACCCAAGATGCACCGGAACGTGGGGCGCATTCGCAACCAGATCGCCGCTTTCGTCGAAGATGGCGCAGGAGAAATCCAGCCGTTCCTTGATGTTGACGGAAGCCGACGTTTTTTCGAGCGTCACGCCCATCTGTTCGGCCACCGACATGAAAAGGTTGTTGAACACCTCCAGCAGCACGGGGTCCGCCTCGGTTCCGGCGGCGTGCGCGCGGGGCGTGGCTTCGGTTCTTTGCAGCAGCAGGTTGCCCATTGCGTCGAGCGAGGCGGACCAGCCCGGCTCCACCATGTTGGTGCCCGTCGGTTCGGTGATTATCGCGGGCCCCTCGATGCGTGCTGTCGGATCGAGCCGGTCGCGGTCGTAGAGGGGAACGTCACGCTGCGCCCCCGCCACGTGCACGGGAACATGCGCCAAGGGCCTGCCGTCGCCGTCGGGCAGGGCCGGTGCCGGGGTCTGGCCGGTGTGGCCGATGGCCTCGACGCTCAGCATGTCGAACAGGATGGCGCGTTCCGGCGCATGAAAACCGAAGCGCTGCTTGTGCGCGTCCTCGAAACCGGCCCGCATGGTTTCGGCATCGGCAAACGGCACTTCGAGCGCCTGATGCGAATCGTCGTACCGCAGATGCGCACGGCAGCGAAGCGTAATATCCGAGAGCCCCTGGCTCTCGACCTCGCTGCGGGCGTCTCCGGATATCCGGTCGAGCACCTGCCGTGCGTCCTGCACGTCCTCCAGCGGTGCATCCATCTGCACCTCGCGCATCGCGCGCACCTCGGCAAGGCCCATCCCGTAGGCCGAAAGAACGCCGGCATTCGGGTGGATGAGAACCGTCGTCATGCCGAGCGCGTCCGCCACGAGGCAGGCGTGCTGGCCACCTGCCCCGCCGAAGCATTGCAGGGTGTATCGCGTCACGTCATGGCCGCGCTGCACGCTGATCTTCTTGATGGCGTTGGCCATGTTGTCCACCGCGATCCGCAGAAAGCCCTCGGCCATCTCCTCGGGGCTGCGCGGCGCCTCGCCCGTCTCCTGCGCGACGGTTTCGGCCAGTTCCGCGAACTTCGCGCGCACCACGTCGGTGTCGAGCCTTTCATTGCCGTCCGGCCCGAAAACGGCGGGGAAATGACCGGGATTCAGCTTGCCCAGCATGACGTTGCAATCGGTCACCGTCAGCGGCCCGCCGCGCCGGTAACAGGCGGGGCCCGGATCGGCCCCCGCGCTTTCGGGGCCCACCTGGAACCGTCCGTCCTCGAACTTGCAGATCGACCCGCCGCCGGCGGCGACCGTGTGAATATCCATCATCGGCGCGCGCATCCGCACGCCCGCCACTTCGGTCTCGAAACTGCGCTCGTAATCGCCGGCGTAATGACTGACATCCGTGCTCGTCCCGCCCATGTCGAACCCGATCAGCCGGTCATGCCCGGCGGCCTCGCCGGTCTTGACCATGCCCACGATGCCGCCGGCCGGCCCCGACAGGATCGCATCCTTGCCCTGAAACAGCTTGGCATCCGTCAGGCCGCCATTGGATTGCATGAACAGCAAGGCGTCGCAGGCACGGCCGAGGTCCAGCGCATCCGCCACCTGACCGACATATCGGCGCAGCATCGGGGACAGGTAGGCATCGACTACGGCGGTATCCCCGCGGCCGACCAGCTTGGCCAGACGGTTGACCTGGTGGCTCGCGGTGATCTGGGTGAACCCGATCTCGGCCGCGATGTCGGCCACCCGCGCCTCGTGATCGGGGTTCAGATAGGCGTGCAGGCCGGCGATGGCCACGGCGCGAATGCCCCTGTCATACGCCGACCGAAGCGTGATCCGCGCCGCGTCCTCGTCCAGCGGGGTCACCACCGCGCCGCCGGCATCGAGCCGTTCGCGAAGCTCGGCGACCTCTTCGTAAAGCAGGTCCGGCCTGCGGATGTCGAGATCGAACAGGCGGGGGCGCGTCTGGTAGCCTATCCTGAGCAGGTCGGCAAAGCCGCGGGTGACCAGCAGCAGGACGCGTTCGCCCTTGCGCTCCAGCAAGGCGTTCGTCGCCACCGTCGTGCCCATCTTCACCGCGCGGATCGCGCCATCGGGGAAGGTCTCGGGCGCGCCCATCACCTCGCGGATTCCCTGAACGGCCGCGTCGCGGTAACGTTCGGGGTTTTCCGACAACAGCTTGTGCGTATGAACCCGTCCGTCCGGGGCGAGCGCCACGATATCGGTGAAGGTGCCGCCGCGGTCGATCCAGAATTCCCAAGGCGCATCGCCCATCGGCATCTCCTTTTGCCAGCCGGTTCACGTTTGGCCCGGGCCGGCAAAATGTCAACGCCGGAGAGCATTGAAATACCGGGGGTTTTGGGGGCATATGCAGTGTATCGGCAAAGAGGAGCAAGCCATGGACGCGCGCCGCCTGACGGATGACTTTTCGGTATCGCCCCAGATCGAGGCCGACAGCCTGAGCGAGATCGCCCGTGCGGGCTATCGCTCGGTTCTTTGCAATCGCCCTGATGACGAGGAGCCCGGCCAGACAGCCTATGAGCGCATCGCCGCAGCCGCGGGCGAAGAGGGGCTCGAGGCGCGGTCGGTCCCGATCGTATCGGGGGTCATAACGGCCGAGGCGCTGGAGGATTTCCGCGCGGCGCTGGACGAGTTGCCGAAGCCGATCCTCGCTTACTGCCGCTCGGGAACGCGCTGCACGATGCTTTGGGCGATCACGCGGCACGGCGAAATGGACGATGCGGAAATCCAGCGCCGCGCGGCCGAGGCCGGATACGACGTGTCGGGGATTCTGCGCCAACTCGGGTCGCAATGACCGGCTGGGTGGCACTGGGCCGCGCCGGTGACAGGGTACGCGCCTTGCAGGTAAGCGGCGGGGCCGTGACCGGCACGGGAGAGGGGGCCGACGAAGCCGAGGCGCTTGCCGGTATCGGTGGCGCGCCCGGAACGGTGATCCGCATCGGCGAGGGACGGCCGGATGCGTTACCCGCGCCCGTCCTGCCGCAGGGCGGGCGGGCCCTGCCGGGGTTCACACAGTCCGACCCGCCGGATGTGATAGGTGGCTGGGTTCGACTCTGGATCGCGGGGTTCCTGGCCGGGAACACGAACTGGGACGGCGTGATCTGTGCCCGCGAAGGCGGGGTCAGCCATTGGGTGCATGTCAGCGCCCAAGAGGCGGTCAGCTCCCAGAGTTTCCTGAGCCTGCGCATTGCCGAAACCCTTGACGGCGCGGCAGAGCCGGAAATTCAGGCAGTTGCCGACAGTTTGAGCCGCCCAGAGCGGCTGGCCGCGCATCTCAGGTCGGCACAGGTTTCGGGCGATGGCGGCGCGATCACCGGGCACCTGATCGGGGCCGAACTTGCTGCGGCGCGGGTCTACTGGCTGGGTCAGCAGGTGGCGGTGCTGGACGCCTCGTCGTCGCCGCATGCCGCGGCCCTGGCGCAACAGGGCGTGCCCTGCGAGTGCCGCGACCCGGATATGCTGGTCGGCCCGGGCCTCGCCGCGCTGGGCCGGGCGCTGGGGTTGGAGGACTGAACTTATTGAAAAGTCCCCCGCCGATGGGGCGGGGGAAGGTGGGCGCCCGCGTCAGGCCGCCAGGCGCCAGCGGTGTCACTTCCGCGCGGCTTAGCTCGGTCTTTCGGCCATTTCGGCGCGGATCTGCTGGCGGAAGATGTCGATGGGCACCTTCCGGCCCTCGCGCTTGATGCACCAATAGGTCCATCCGTTGCAGCTGGGCGCGCCCTCGAGTGCAGCGCCAACCTGATGGATCGAACCGGTGATGTCATGCCCCACCAGCGTGCCGTCGGCGCGCACCTTCGCCTTGTGGCGTTCGTTCATCGAATGAAGTTCCTCGCCGGGGCGCAACAGGCCGCGTTCGATGAGCTGGCCAAACGGGATGCGCGGCGCGGCGCGTTTCGACGCGGAGACCTCCAGCGCGGCGTTGTCGTAGCGCCGCGTTGCGCCAAGACGCTTTTCCGCGGCGCGGATATAGCCCTCCTCGCGTTCGATTCCGATATAATCGCGGCCAAGCATCTTGGCCACGGCGCCGGTGGTGCCGGTGCCGAAGAACGGGTCGAGCACCACGTCGCCGGGATTGGTCGAGCCGACGAGCACCCGATGCAGAAGGCCCTCGGGCTTTTGCGTCGGGTGCGCCTTTTCACCGTTATCATCCTTCAGCCGCTCATGGCCGGTACAAAGCGGAAGGACCCAGTCAGAGCGCATCTGAAGCCCGTCATTGAGCGATTTCAGGGCCTCGTAGTTGAAGGTGTATTTCGCGCCTTCCTCCTTCGAGGCCCAGATCATCGTCTCGTGCGCGTTGGTCAGCCGACGGCCACGGAAATTGGGCATCGGGTTGGACTTGCGCCAGATCACGTCGTTCAGGATCCAGAATCCCGTGTCCTGCAGGGCGCTGCCCACGCGGAAGATGTTGTGGTAGGATCCGATCACCCAGATCGCGCCGTGCGGCTTGAGCAGCCGGCGCGCGGCCGCAAGCCACGCGCGGGTGAAGCGGTCATAGGCGTCGAACGAGGCGAAGCTGTCCCACGCGTCATCGACGGCGTCCACCTGGCTGCCCTCGGGGCGATGCAGGTCGCCGCGCAGCTGGAGATTGTACGGAGGGTCGGCGAAGATCAGGTCGACACTGGCCTCTGGAAGGCCATGCATGATCTCGATGCAGTCTCCGGCAAGGATCGTGTTCAGCGGAAGCGCGGAGCGTGCGCCCCGGGCCATGGTCATCTTTGTCATTCTCTGCCTCTGTCCCCGGCGCTGTCCGCGCTCTGGTGTTGTTCGGACAGAGAATGAGTCAAAGCCGATTCGACGTCAATTTATTTTTTTGAATCAGGGGGTTATCGTTTTTTCTTGATACAATATATTGTGTATTGGCCTGAAGGAACGCCTATGGTGTGGGGTGATGCCGAGATTTAGCAGGGCAGCCATGTGCGCCTTCGATCCGTACCCGGCATTGGTTTCCCATCCGTAGCCGGGGAACTGCTGCGCCAACTCCGTCATGATACGGTCGCGTGCGACCTTGGCCACGATGGAGGCGGCGGCTATGGAGGCTGACAGGCGGTCACCCTTGACCACCGCCTTGGCAGACGTGTCGAGCGCTTTCGGTACGAGATTGCCGTCGACCAGCGCCATGTCGGGCGGGTGGGGCAACCCCTCGACCGCACGTTGCATCGCAAGATGCGCGGCGCGCAGGATGTTGAGCGTGTCGATTTCCTCGACGCTGGCATGGGCGACCGACACGATGGCGCAGGCTTGCAGCGCGTCGTGGAGCGTTTCGCGCCGCCGGGCCGTCAACCTCTTGGAGTCGTTCAGGCCATCAGGAATGTTTCCATGCTCCAGTATCACGGCGGCGGCCGTGACCGGCCCTGCCAGAGGCCCGCGCCCGACCTCGTCGACCCCGGCGATCCGGGTCATGCCCCGGGCCAGGGCATCGCGTTCCATGTCGAGCGTCGGGCCTGCCATGGCCGCAGAAAGCACGAGCGATACCCGATTGCAAAGGGGAAGTGCGCGGCCCTTCCCCCCTGTCCGATCCGCCGGTGCGCCTTGTTGTTAACGGCCGTGGCCCGCGTTGCGGTAGTGGCCGTAGTGGTCGTGGCGCCGTCCGTCCCTGTACCCGTCGCGGTATCCGTGTCGATACCCCTTGCGATAGGCGTGGCCGCCGTGCCGCCGGTGGTAGTGATCGCGGTGCAGGTAACGGTCCTTGCGCAGCGCGTAGCGGTCATGGTGGTCGTAATACCCGTGCCGCGTGACGTAGGCGCGGTCGTCGTCGTTGGCCTCCGCGATGGCAGCCGCGATGATACCGATTGCGGCCGCCCCGGCGATGATCTTGGCGGCGTCGCTGTCGGCGCGCGCCGGCGCCGCGGACAGCGCAGACAGCGCAATGGCCGCCGCCATGACCGTCGATAAAATCGATCTGGATCCCGTCATTCTTCCTCTCCCGCGAAGCTGGTTCCATCGGCCGCGGAAACGCAGCCTTTGCCATTATCCGTCGATAACCGTGTTGAAAGGCAATATCGACGGTCCGTTATCCGATAACACGCCCCGAAAAACATGTGCGCGCAGCCGGTTATTGAATAGCTGCGCCGTTCAGCGCATCTTGCCCGCATGAAAAGGACACTTTCCAGATTCACGGCCGCAACCGCGCTGGCGCTGGTAACTGCCGCCAGTGCGCAAGCGGCCTGCGAGGTCGAGTACAAGGCCAAGCGCGACAACCCGCTTGAGCTTTTCTATGACACGACGATACTGTCCGGTCCGTGCAACCGGTCGGCGGTGCGGCCCAAGTTGCAGTCGGAGCTTGCCGGAAAGGGCCTTAAGCTGCTTAAGATAATATCCGTGCGCGAACAGTAACACATGCGCCGGGAGAGACGTGTTTGACCGAGGAGACCGGCACAGCGGCACATGCCCGACGCGCGGGAAGCCGCGTGGTGATGTTCGGTGTCCTCGCGATCGTGCTGATCCTTTCTCTCACGGCGGTTTTCCTGTTCCTGAACCTGCCCGACGCCAACGCGTTCAACGCCCGGGTCGAGCGCATATTCGTAGAAAACGATGCGCTGACCTCGGATGCCGAGATCAAGCTTCTGGAAATCCTCGCCCTGTCTGGCACGGCGTTTTCCGAGACGCTGACCAGTTACCGGATCGTGATCTTCGTTCTGCTGGTCTTTGCAACGGCCCTGCTGATCGCGGCGCTGGTGTTCCTCGTGATGCTGGTGACGCTGAACCGGCGCATGGCCCAGATCGAACGCTCGGGCATACAGGTCAGTTCCTTGCTGATCAGCCGTGACGAGAACGCCGTCTACCTCAACAACATGGGGTTCAAGCTGACCGGCGCCGCGATGGAGACGCTCAGCGTGCTGGCCGAGGCGCGGATGGACGACGATGTTCTCACGGGGGCCGAACTCGAGGCGATGATCTCCGGCCGGCCGGCCGAGGACTGTGACGAGGCGGCGGGCGCGACACGCATCAAGCGCCTGCGTGACACGCTTGGCAACCAGCTGGTGAGCGAGCTTCTGGTCAAGAACATCGCGCGCCGCGGCTACATGCTCGCCATCGACAAGGACGTGATCGAGGTGCTTTGAGCGCCGGTTGGCGCCCGGCGCCTCAGGGTCAGTCGAACAGGTCCAGCGTGCGCAACAGCCTGTCCATGTCCACGGCATATCCCGCTTCGCAGCGGTCCAGCACCATGTATCCGAAGCGCCGCCCGAACGCGGCGGAAATGCCGTGATGGATCAGCGTGAAACGGTCGGCGGGGATCAGGGCGAGCAACGCCGCGCCGTCCGGTGCGAGGAAATGGTAGTGGTTGATATGGCTGCCTTCCATCGACACGACGCGCCGGGCATCGCCAAGGTCGCGCGCGAGCTGTGACAGGGATTTGCCATCGACGTCCACGATACGGAAGCCGACGGCGGCGAGGCGATCGCTCACCGCGTCCTCGTTGGCGATCACGCGCGCCGCGCCGGTCGCGCCGCGGCGCAGGAACACGTCACGGGCGGGCACGGCGTCCAGCCCAAGCTCGCGCGCAAGCCGGCGGCGCATGCGCCCGTAGCGCGCGCGCTTCGACGAGCCCTGCCCGTGATCCCGGCACAGGGTGAGCCGCCGCACGAACGCCGGAAGCGGGGCCTGTGCGGGCAGGCACAGCGCATCGCGATAGGGCGCGGCGTGCAGCCATTCGGGCCTGTCCGCGAGCAACAGCGTTTCGTCGGGTTCTGCCAGGAGCGCCCGTGAACAGGCATCTCGAAGGTAATGCCCGAAATAGGTCTGCGACACGTAATCCATCGCGAAAAAGGCGGCGTCGATTTCCTCGGGCGGGCCGGTCACCAGCTCCGCCAGCCCCTGGGCGCGGAGCTGGTATCTTGCGGCGGGCCGCTCCACCCCCGCGGCGGTCACCAGGCAATCCCGCAGCCGGTAGCGGATGACCGGCGCATGGCACACTTCCCGGACGCGGGCGGCCTCCAGCTGATCCGATAGACGGGAATGCCCGTCCGAGGCCGTTGCACGTTCGAATTCGCGCGGTAACGCCAGTGGCGCTGGAACGGTTTCTCGTTCTTGGGGCTGGAGTTCGTCGATCTCGGTGGCGGCCGACAGGATATCACGCCGCAGACCCAGCCGGCCGGTCGCGACATTCGCCAATGGCAGGGCCCTGTAGAGGGCTTTCTTGAACCTCATGCGCGGCCGCTATCCCGGTTGCGAACGGGCCGAGGCTACGACGCCGGCAGAGCCTGCGCAATTCCTTTCGCGGGGCCAAGGCGCGGGGCAAAACCCGGGGCTGCACCGGGAAGGCGCGAAGTTGCCCGGTTGTCCCCTGAACTCCGCCCCGCGACACCCGTCGTCTAGATGCATTCCCCGCCGTCGATCACCAGCGCGTGGCCGGTCATGAAAGACGACCTGTCGGAGGCAAGAAAAACGATACTGTCCGCGATTTCCTCGACCGTTCCGAACCGGCCCATCGGGATGGCGTTGGCGATGTAGTCTTCCAGGCGGTCGCGCCCGCCCATCTGGATTTCGAACCCCCGATTGAACGGCGTGTCGATGAAACCCGGGCACAGCGCGTTGAACCGGATGTTCTCACCCGCGTAATCTGCCGCCATCTGGCGTGTCATGGCGAGGATGGCATGCTTTGACGTGCAGTAAGCGATCATGCCCCGGTCATACTGCACCCCTGAATTCGAAGACGTGATTATGACGCTGCCGGACCGGCGCTGGCGCATCGGGTCGAGCGCTGCCTGCGCGGCCACGAAATGCGAGCGCACGTTCAGCTGCCAGGATGCGTCCATGTCGGAAACGCTCACATCTTCCAGCCGCCCCTCGACCTGTATGCCCGCGTGAGAGTGCAGGATGTCCAGCCGTCCATGCCTGCTGGCGGTCTGGTGAATTGCGTCTTTCAGGTCTTCGTCCCGTGTCACGTCCAGTTCCAGCCCTTCCGCGCCGAAGCCCTCGGCGCGCAGGGCATTCGCCGTAGCCTCGGCACCGGCGCCGTCGCGGTCGGTGACAACGACATGCGCCCCCTCGCGGGCCAGCGCCCGCGCGCCCGCCGCCCCTATTCCCGAAGCGGCCGCGGTGACGAAAGCGACACGATCCTGAAGCTGCATCTTGTGGTCCTTTCGCAATCAGACGTTCATCGCCGGTCGTTCCGGCGCAGGATGAGTTGCGCGATGATCAGCAGGATCAGCGACGCGATCATCACCATCGTGCCGATCGCGTTGATCTCGGGTGTCACGCCGCGCCGGATCGAGGAGAAGACGTAGATGGGCAGCGTCGTTTCCGAGCCGGCGACGAAGAAGGCGATGATGAAATCGTCGAAGCTGAACGTGAAGCTCAGCAGGAACCCCGCGAGGATCGCGGGCGCAATGAGCGGCAGCGTCACCTGCCGGAAGGTGCCGAAGGGCGTGGCGTAGAGATCGGCGGAGGCTTCGGCGAATTCCTTTTCAAGACCGGCAAGGCGGGCCCGCACGATGATGATGCACAGCGCCATGGTGAACATCGCGTGCGCGGCAATGAGCGAGCCCATGCCCATCGACAGCCTTGGCGGCTCCCGCCCCTCGGGCCAGACGGATGCGAGCCAAGGGTTGAGCGCGTCGAACACCGTTACCAACGCGATCAGCGTGGCGATGCCGATGACGATGCCCGGGATCATGACCGCGATATAGATGATCGCGTCAAAGACGGTGCGCGCAGGGCCGCGGATACCCTGCAGGCCGATGGCGGCCAGCGTGCCCAGTACGCTGGCGATACATGCCGAGGTGAACGCCACGATGAGGCTCGTCTCCAGCGCGTCCATCACGATCGGGTTCTTAAGCACGCGGCCGTACCATTGCACAGAGAATCCCTGGAACTGGCTGGCATGGCGGCCCGCATTGAAGCTGAACAGGGCTATGATCGCGATCGGCGTATAGAGGAAGAGATAGACGCAGATTGCATAAAGACGCATCCGTTTTCCCCTTACATCAAGGACATGTCTTCGCGCTGGCTGCCCAGCCGCGAGATCAGGCGCATGTAGATCGTCACCGTCACCAGCATGATGACGATGAGCGTGAAGGCGACCGCCGAGCCGTAGGCCCAGTTGCGCGACTGCAGGAAAAGATCCACCAGCGCATTGCCGACAAAGAAGACCTTTCCGCCGCCCAGGAGCGCAGGGATCAGGAATTCACCCATGAGCAGGATGAAAACGAGCAGACAGCCGGTCGCGACCCCGGGAACGGACAGCGGCAGCGTCACCTTGAGGAAGGTTGCGAAGGGCCGCGCGCCAAGGTCCGAAGACGCTTCCAGCAGTCGCTTGTCGAGCCGCTCAAGGCTCACATAGATCGGGAATACCATCAGCGGCAGGTAGCCATAGACGATGCCGATCAGAACGGCGAAGGGCGTGTAGATGAGCCGGACACCCTCGATTCCGACATATTCCAGCAGTTGCGGGATACCCCGCCCGCCCAGAATGAAGATCCACGCATAGCTGCGGATGAGAATGCTGGTCCAGAAAGGCACGATGACGAGAACCAGCAGGATGGTGCGCCATTTCGGGTCCGTGCGCACCGCGAGCTGGTAGGCCAGCGGATACGCGATCAGCATTGCCGCCAGCGTTCCCATCGGAGCGAGGATCATCGTGTTGGTGAAGGCAGTGAGCCGGGCAGGCAGGTTGGCGTATTGCTCCAGCGTGAAAGCCGGCACATAGCCGCCTGCGCTGCCCCGCTCTCCGAAGCTGAAGATGAACACCACGCTCAGAGGCAGAACCAGCATGACGAGGAACCATGCCCCGGCCGGTGCAACGAGAAGCCAGTTCCTCTCACGCTGGGTCATGTTCAATCTGCCTCCCGCGGTTTGCTCAGGCGGACTTGAAACGGGCGAGCAGCTCGGCCCGGTTGGGGTCCGTGAGCGTTGCCGCCGCGCCGAACTCGAGCGCGTCGAGAAGCTCCTGCGCCGGGTAGAGAATCGGGTCGTTCAGGATCTCGTCGGGCAGCAACGCGTTGGCGCGCGCGTCGGCCACCGGGTAACCGTGCGCCAGCACCTCGCGCGCGTTCACTTCGGGGTCGAGCATGTGGTTGATAAGCGCATAGGCGGCATCGATGTGCGGGGCGCCCTTGGGGATGGCATAGTAATCGCTCCAGATCTCTCCGCCTTCGCGGCCCAGAACATAGGCGATTTCCGGCATGTCGTTATTCATCTGCTTGCCGTCGCCCGTCCAGCACATGGTCAGCCACGCATCGCCCGACCGCATCGCCGGCTGGTAATCCGAGGAAATGGCAAAGAGATGCGGCTTTACGTCGATCAGCAGTTTCTCGGCATCCGCAAGCTCCGCCTCGTCGACCGAGTTGAAGGAATATCCGAAGTATTTGAGCGCGTTGCCGATGGTGGTGAGCTGGTAGTCGTGCACCATCGTGCGGCCCGAGAAGTCATCCATCGTCCGGTCGAAGAAATCCTTCCACGATGTCAGCGCCTTGCCGCCGTCATGCGAGGTATTCACGGCAAAGCCCGTGGTGCCCCAGTTCTTGGGCACCGCGTAAAGCACGCCGTTCACCGTGCCGGCATCCGCGAAACGCGGATCGAAGCTGGCCGGATCGTAATTGGGCAGGCGCGACACGTCGAGTGGTTCGATCAGGTCCTCGGAGACATATGTCGTGATGGTATAGTTGGTGGGAACGTAGACGTCCCAACCACTGCCGCCGGCCTGAAGCTTCGCCAGCATTTCCTCGTTGGAGCCGAACACGTTGACCTGAACGAACGCGCCCGTCTCGGCGGTGAACATGTCGAAGTTTGACTGGTCGTGGTAGTTGGGCCAGGTGGCCAGCACGACCCGGTCGCCGATATCCTGCGCCTGCGCCGGGCGCGGCCGAAGCCCCGGCATCGCCGTGCCCAGAACCGCCGTTGCCGCGCCCAGCCCGGTGACCCCGAGGAAATGGCGGCGGCTGATCGAGCCGTTCTGGTAGCTGCGAAGGTATTCCATGAACTTTCGCTTCGAGATGTAATCCTTGTCCTTCATGATGTCGCTCCCTGTTGTGCGAGTTGAAGCCCGTCAGTCTTGCCTGAGGATGAGGGCGGCATCGCCGCTCCAGTTGATGTGAACGTTCTCTCCCACCTCGAAACTGCGCGCTCCGAATTCGGACCGACGCGGGGCGAGCACGATGACGCTGCCTAGGCGCTCGTGACGCACCAGATACTCTGTGTGCTCACCCAGGAAGATCCGGTTTTGCACGCGCGCCTCGATACTGGCCTGAGAGGGGTCAGCAGCCATCTGGATCTGTTCGGGCCGGATGCTCAACTCCACGGCGTCGCCCGGGGCGACGCCTTCCGCCGGCCGGCCCTCGAGCACGGGCCCTGCATCCGTCACGAAACGTCCGACACCGCCGCTCACGGATTCCAGCCGGCCCGCGAAAAAATTGGACGTGCCAACGAAATCGGCCACGTAGCGCGAGTTCGGCTGGTCGTAGAGGTCTTGCGGGCTGCCCACCTGCACGATGCGCCCGTCGCGCATCACGCAGATCCGGTCGCTCAGCGACAGCGCCTCTTCCTGGTCGTGGGTCACGAGAACGAAGGTGATGCCGAGTTCACGCTGAAGGTCCTGCAACTCGATCTGCATTTCCTTGCGCAGCTTCCTGTCGAGCGCCGCAAGCGGCTCGTCAAGAAGCAGTAGGCGCGGTTCGTTGACGATGGCACGCGCCAGCGCCACCCGCTGCTGTTGGCCGCCCGACATTTCCGCGATGCGGCGATTGCCGTAATCGGCAAGCCTCACGACCTTCAGGGCGCGGGCCACCTTTTCGGCGATCTCCTGCTTGGGCAGCCGGGGGCGCCGCTGCCGCAGGCCGTAGGCGATGTTGTCCGTGACGTTGAGATGCGGAAAGAGCGCGTAGCTCTGGAAAACCATGTTTACCGGGCGCCGGTAGGGCTCTAGGTCGTTGACCACCTCGCCGTCGATCAGGACATCGCCCTCGGTGGGCCGCTCGAAACCCGCCAGCATCCTCAGCGCCGTCGTCTTTCCGCATCCCGAGGGGCCGAGGAAGGACAGGAATTCGCCGGCCCCGATCTGCAGCTGCAGATCGCGCGCCGCCTGTACGTCGCCGAAACGCTTGGAGACGTTCCTGAGCTCCGCGACCGCGCTCGGAGATTCGTTTCCCGCGGCCGGCTCATATTCCACGTCGTGTCTTTCAGGGGGCATTTGCATCCAGACAACTCATATTGCGCATTTTTCGAGATTGGTGAAAAAAATCGTGTCTTGTAAATATGCATTTCGTTATATGAAGTCTGCGTATGGCAGGATCGGAGCGTGCGGAACATGGACTGGATGGATCAGGCCGGAAAAATCGTGGAGGAAATCGGAACCCCCTCCTTCCCGGCCGTGCTGGCCGCGGGCCTGCGCACGATCGCGCCATGCGACTACATCGTCATTTTCGGCTACGTGGGGGCCGCCCGGCCCCTGGACCTGTTCGACGACTTCCCGCCGGACCGGCGCCGGATGCATGTAGAGGAGTACCAGGAGGGTCCGTACCTGCTTGATCCGTTCCATCTGGCCAGTGTCGGCGACACGCCGCCGGGCCTGTGGCGCCTGCGGGAGATCGCGCCGGACCGATTCTACCAAGGCGAATACTACCGCAGCTATTACGGGCAGACGGGTCTTGCCGAGGAGATCGGCTACGTTTTGGACATCAACAAGCATTTGGGCGTCGTCGTCTCGCTGATGCGACGCGAGAAGAAATTCTCCAACGCAGAGATGAAAGCGCTCAAGCGGGTGTTCCCGGTCGTGGATGCGGCCTGCCGGAAGCATTGGCGCGACCTTCCGCTTGAGCAGGGCAGCCATGCGCCGGACATGGAAAACCGTATCGAACACGCGTTCCGCAGCATCGGCGAGGGGGTTCTGACCCCGCGGGAGCGCGAGGTTGTAGAACTCACGCTCAGGGGACATTCCGCGGAAGCGATCGGCGAACTGCTCGGGATATCATCCGGCACGGTCCGCATCCACCGCCGCAACATCTACTCCAAACTGCGCATCAGCTCGCAGGGGGAACTCTTTTCAGAGTTCATAACGGCGATCCTGAACCCGATTGAACACGCCAAGATGTGATGCCCCGGCCCGGGCGGCCGGTTCCACGACAACACCACCGGCCGCACGGCCCAGATCGAACGCCCGGGCATCCGGCCGATCAGCGAATTCGACGTCAAGAACAGCGCGCGCTCTTGAGGATCAGCGCCCATTCGCGCGGCAGCAGCGTTTCACGGAACGTGTCATCTCGCGAGGTCTCTTGCAGCGTCACGCCGAACGTGTCCCGCACCCATGCGATTTCTTCGGCGCTTTCCTCACGCACTTTCTGTTTCGTGCTTTCCGGCAAGGTGAATTTCGGACCGGCTACACGGATCGCCAGCTGCGCGTTGAAACGGCTCGGCAGGTTGGCGCGGCGGCGCGCGGTGCCGCGATCTGCGATGAGGGCGCCCGTCATCGAGAGGCTGCGATTGGCCCGGGTCTTCGGCATGGCCTCACCGGCCGCGTCGTGGCCGATCTGCCCAAGGAAGTGCCGGGCGATGCCGTCCTCCTTGGTGTCGTGGAACGCGCGCACCATCATGTGCTCGCGGCCCACGGCCTTGAGTACCGGCGCAAGCGTCTTGCGCGCGCTGTGCCAGCCGGGCGCGGCGACCGTTTCGTGCAGGCGCCGCTCGCCGCGCTTGATGGATTGCTGCGCGCCCGAGATCGCCGCATCGACCGGGTGACGCACATAGCAGGCGAAAACCGGCTCGTGCCCCATCGCGGAGATGGTTTCGGCAAGACGTTCGCAGTTCTCACGGCCCAGATTGTGCAGGTATTCCGACGACAGGATCACATCGCCGCTTGCATCTGCCACCTCCGCCATCAGCGCATCTGCCTGCGTCTCGGCCTCGGCCGCGCCCGTACCGGTGTTGCGGAAGTAGAAATGCCCCGTCCCCGCCCGGTGAAACCGCGCGCAAAGCGCGACGTGGTCTTGCGCTTCGCCGGGATAGCTCACCCCATGCTTGCGCAGGAGGCCGCGGTTGCCCGCAAGCGTGCGTTGCAAAGCGGTCGAGCCGCATTTGGGCATACCGATATGGACGAAGACAGAGGGCATATTTCTCGCGATGCAGCGTTGGCGGCGACGCCTGTTATCGCGAAGACGGCTCCTTTTGCAACATCTCGGGCCCGACGGGCCGCGCCGAGCGCCGTCAGGCGCCCACGACGCGGCTGCGGCATTCGCTGACGCGCTCGTTGGCCTCGGCGGTGCCATCGTGAAACGAGCCGAAGAGCTGTCCAAAGGCGCTTCCAGCGAGCCCTGATTGCCCTCGAAATGGCGGCGATTCATCGGGCAGTGCAAGGTGCCGAGCGTCATCCGATCCCCGCCCTTCACGGCCCCCTCGAAGCTGCAGTGCGTGGTGGCCGCGGCAAGGGTGCGGTGCTGCATGCGACAGATGATATGCACCGGCTGCCGCCACCGTTGGGCGTGTGGCGGACAGCTTTCTGCCCTGTTCTAAATAGCGTGCAAACCCAGTGCGAGCGCGGATTTCTTGGCGACCCCGGCAGGATTCGAACCTGCAACCTGCCCCTTAGGAGGGGGCTGCTCTATCCGGTTGAGCCACGGGGCCGTCGGGGACGCAATACCGCTTGCGGCGCCGCTTGTCAGCACGAATTTCGACGGCCTGCCCGCGGGACGGCCGGCGGCGGCATCAGCGCGGCCCGCGATCGCCGTGCCGCGCCGTTGTGCATGAGCTTGCGCAGGTCTGGCTGGTTGCGGTAACACCGGGGCAGGTGCATCGACGGGAAAACCATAGTGAGCAACCAGAGCGACCGCCCCTTGACCCTGCGGGATGTTTCCGAGGCGTCCGGGGTATCGGAAATGACCGTCAGCCGGGTTTTGCGCGGCCGCGGGGACGTGTCGGAGGCGACCCGCCAGCGCGTGCTGGAGGCGGCGAAAACGCTCGGTTACGTGCCCAACAAGATTGCCGGCGCCCTTGCCAGCCAGCGCGTGAACCTCGTGGCCGTGATCATCCCGTCGATGTCGAACATGGTGTTTCCCGAGGTCATGAGCGGGATCAGCGAGGCGCTTGAGCGGACGGGGCTGCAACCGGTCGTCGGTGTGACCGGCTACAGCCCCGACAAGGAAGAGAACGTGCTCTACGAAATGCTGTCGTGGCGGCCGTCGGGGGTGATCATCGCGGGGCTGGAGCATTCGGACGCCAGCCGCGCGATGCTGCGTGCATCGGGTATTCCGGTGGTCGAGATCATGGACGTGGATGGCACGCCGGTGGACTCGGTGGTTGGCATCTCGCACCGCCGCGCCGGCCAGCAGATGGCGCGGGCCATCCTCAAGGACGGCTATGAGCACATCGCCTTTCTCGGAACCAAGATGGCGCAGGACCATCGCGCGCGCAAACGCTTCGAGGGCTTTACCGAGGCGCTGGCCAAGGCCGGGGTCGAGATCGAGGACCGTGAATTCTACTCGGGCGGTTCCGCGCTGGTGAAAGGGCGAGAGATGACCCGCGACGTTCGCGAACGTTCCCCGGATCTCGATTTCATCTACTATTCCAACGACCTGATCGGCGCGGGCGGGTTGCTCTACCTGCTCGAGCAGGGCGTGGACATTCCGGCGGAAATGGGGCTTGCAGGGTTCAACGGGCTCAATCTGGTCAAGGGTTTGCCGAAGGAACTGGCCACGATGGATGCCTGCCGCCACGAGATCGGGCGCAAGGCGGCCGAGATCATCGCCCGTCGTGTCGAGGAGGGTGGCGAAGGCGGCCCGGAACGCATCGTGCTGGAACCCACGATCAGCTACGGCGATACGCTGCGGCGCCGATAGGCGCCGGCCCGCCCCGAACAACCGGCCATCTCCGCGCGGGAAAACCCGCCGTCGGACGGCCGCTTGGGAATTCTTCGGTTTACACGGCCGCTCACAGCGTCGAAATGGGCGCAAAACAGGAGGATTGCATGAAGGTCGGGTTTATCGGGCTTGGAAACGTGGGCGGCAAGCTGAGCGGGTCGCTGCTGCGAAATGGTGCTGATCTGTACGTTCACGACCTCGACGCCGCACGCGTCGAGGAATTCGTCGCGCGGGGGGCCAGGCCGGGGGGCAGCCCGGCCGAGATGATGCGCACCTGCGATTTCGTCATCACCTGTCTGCCGTCCCCCGCAGCCTCGGACGCGACCATGCAGGAGATGCTGCCGGAAGTCGGCCCGGGAAAGACGTGGATGGAGATGTCCACCACCGACGCGGACGAAGTCCGGCGACTTGGCGGGCTCGTGCAAGAGCGCGGGGGGGCCGCGGTGGACTGCCCGGTTTCGGGTGGGTGTCACCGGGCGGATACAGGTAACATATCCATCTTTGCCGGCTGCGACCGCGCCACCTTCGACAGGATCGTGCCCTTGCTCAAGTTCATGGGCCGGAGACTTCTGCACACCGGCGAGATCGGCTCGGCCTCCGTGCTCAAGGTGATCACGAATTATCTTGCCACGGCCAACCTGCTGAGCTGCTGCGAGGCGCTGGTAACCGCCAAGGCCGCCGGGATGGATCTCGCCACCGCCTATGAGGCGATCGCGATCAGCTCCGGCACGTCTTTCGTGCACGAGACCGAAAGCCAGGTGATCCTGAATGGCAGCCGGGACATTTCCTTTACCCTCGACCTGGTGCAGAAGGATGTCGGGCTCTTCCAGGACATCGCAGACCGGGCGGGCGTGCCGCTCGAGGTCAGCCCGCTGATGCTGGAGATCCTGCAGGACGGGATCAACCGTTATGGCACACGCGAGCTGTCGCCGAACATCATCCGGCGGCTGGAGGATGCGACCGGTCTCGAAATCCTTGCGCCGGGCTTTCCGTCCGAGATGGCCGATGACGAGCCCGAGGAGCCGGGCTACGAGGTCACGCCGAGAGGGCGTGGTGCGATTAACTAAGCCGCTCGGAAGGTTTTGACCGCCACGCGGCGCTTTGGCTAATCCGTTCCCGGGGGTCTTGGGGACGGTGCCATGCTGGTTTACGCGGGTCTTTTGGGTATGATGGCTGTCGGGGCAACGGCCCTTTTCGGATTGGGCGATCACGACGAAGACACCCCCGCGTCGCAGAGCGGCGATCCGCACGATGACGGCGGCCGCGAAGAGGCCGGAGAGTTGATCAGTACGGATCCGTTTCTCGACGAGGACGGTGATGGCGGCGATGCGCACCGCGGCGCCCCGGGAAAAGAAGAGACGGATGACAGCTGGACGATCCGCAACGGGGATGCCGAGGGCGATACGATCACAGGGACCGAAGGCAGCGATTTCCTCTACGGTCGCGGCGGTGACGACCTGATTTCCGGCGGCGGCAACGACGACCGGCTCGACGGTGGTGGTGGCGACGACAGCCTGCGCGGGAACAAGGGTGACGACACGCTACATGGCCAAGACGGCGACGACCTGCTGCGCGGCGATGCCGGAAAGGACGCTCTGTTCGGCCATGGCGGTGACGACAGCCTTGTGGGCGGCAGTGGCGACGACAGCCTTGTCGGCGGGCAGGGGCATGACACGGTCGCCGGGGGCGGCGGCGATGACGCACTGCATGGCTACCATGGCAATGACGACATCGCCGGGGGCCCCGGCGAGGACACCCTTTTCGGCGGTGTCGGTGCGGACCGGTTGAACGGAATGGACGATTCCGCGCCGGATTACCTCAACGGCGGGGATGGCGATGATGAAATCCGCGCGGGTGGCGGCGATATCGTCACCCCGGGCGATGGCGCGGACCTGCTGGTGCTGGATCAGGACGGCGGTGCTGCCGTTGAGATCATGGATTTCGACCCCGGCGAGGACCTTATCGAGATCTGTCATGATGGAGCAGACGCCCCTGAGGTCGACATCGTCGAGGACGAAGACCATAACGGGCGGTACACCGTTGTCGCTGACGGCGTGGCCGTCGCCATCGTGCACAGCCAGACCGGCCTTTCCGCAGAGGATATCGTGCTGAATGCAAAGGGCGCGGCCTGATCAGCACGATCCGGGCTTTTCATCTGCCGGGAATCCGCGTATATGCGCGCATCCGTTCATTTGGGCGGTCATCTCCCGTAGGACCTTGCTGGACGACATCCCGGCTTGTGCCCTGAACCCACGATCTGAAAAAGGAGACCACGATGTCGATCACCGTCGAGGAAAAACAGCGCATCCTGAAGGAATTCGCCACGAAGGAAGGCGACACCGGCTCGCCCGAGGTTCAGGTGGCCATCCTGACCTCGCGTATCACCACGCTGACCGAGCACTTCAAGGTGCACAAGAAGGACAACCATGGCCGCCGCGGCCTGCTCAAGCTGGTCGCACAGCGCCGCAAGCTGCTGGATTACCTCAAGGCCAAGGACGTCGAGCGTTACCGTGACCTGATCAAGCGGCTCGGCATTCGCCGGTAGGGGCACGAGAACAATCGACCAGGATGCGCCCGCTCCGCCAGGAGCGGGCGTTTTTCGTCGAGCGGCTGCGCCGTTTCCTCCCCGCGGCTGCACGCCCGGTATGCCGTGGCAGGAATTCATGGCGGCAAACCCGGATCCTCTGCTATCCTCGCGATCGGCAAGGGGCCTGAAAGGGGAGGCAAAGATGGACGATAGCCCAGTTCTGGAAACCGGTTTCAACGGCCTTTCGCGGGCGATGCCCGCGTTGCCGGCGACGTGGTACACCGACCATGCGCACCATGCGCGCGAGATCGAGACAATATGGACGCGCAACTGGATCTATCTTTGCCGGGCAGAGACCTTGCCGCAACCGCGGAGCTTCCGCACGTTCGAGGTGGCCGGTCAGCCGGTTCTCGTGCTGCGTGACGGGGATGGCGCGCTCAGGGCCTTCTTCAATACCTGCCGCCACCGTGGTTCGATGCTCTGCCATGAAAGCTCGGGCACGCTTGCCACGCCCAAGCTCACCTGCCCGTATCATCAATGGGTTTACGACCTGACCGGACGGTTGCGTGCAACCGGCCCCATGCGGCCCGTTCCCGGTTTCGACCGCGAGGAGTATCCGCTGCTGAGTATCTCGCTTGCCGAATGGGGCGGTTTCGTCTTTGTCAATCTGGACCCTGACGCCGACCCGTTCGAGCAGCGCCACGGCGCCGAAACTGACCATGTGGCCAATTGGCCCCTCTCGGAGTTGCGCGTCGCACACAGTTATTCAAAGACATTGAACTGCAACTGGAAGGTATTCTGGGAGAATTTCAACGAGTGTCTGCATTGCCCCAATGTCCACCCCGAGCTTTGCGATCTCGTGCCGATCTACGGACGGGCGATCATGGCGCGCCGGGACGATCCCGACTGGGAAACGCATGCCTCCGACAGCGCGCCGCACCTTTCCGGAACGCTGCGCGACGGCGCCGAGAGCTGGACGATGGATGGCGCCGCGCAGGACATCATGCCGGGGCTGACGCAGGAGGACGTGGCCGCCGGCCAGAGCTATGTCACCGTCATGCCGTCGGTTTTCATAGCGCATCACGCCGACTACGTGCGTGCCGTCACCATCACCCCGCTCGGCCCCGAGACGATGGAACTGTCCGCCGAATGGCTCTTTCATCCGCGGACGCTTGCGCGGCCGGGGTTCGATCTGGCGCGGGTCACCGAGTTCGGGACGCTGGTGATGGAACAGGACGGCGCGGCCTGCGAAACCAACCAGGCGGGGCTGCGCGCGCGTGGGTTCGAGCAGGGCGTGCTGATGCAGGAGGAATACGAGGTCTTCCTGTTTCAGGACTGGGTTCGCGCCCAGCTGGGTGAGCCGATGCTCGGTGAAACACCTGACAGCAGGGCCAGCCGACGGGCAAGGGGCGACGCGGAGGCATAGGCCGCGCCGACCCCGGGGCGCCGCGATCTGCGCTTTCATTTCACCGCGATCTCTTGTAAGGCCACGCCATCCGAGACGTGATGCCTTTGACCCCGGGCGCATTGGAAGGATTGGGGTCGGCGGCAATGGGGCCGCCATGGAAACGGGGGACCCGGGATACGCCCGGGAGCGCCCCCAGCTAGGAAACGACCGATGTTCAACGAAGTGAAGAAGACCATGCAGTGGGGCGAGGAAACGCTCACACTGGAAACGGGCAAGGTTGCCCGACAGGCCGATGGCTCCGTCATCGCCACCCTCGGCGAAACCAGCGTCATGGCCAACGTGACATTCGCCAAGGAAGCCAAGGAGGGGCAGGATTTCTTCCCCCTCACCGTCCACTACCAGGAAAAATACTATGCCGCGGGCAAGGTGCCCGGCGGTTTCTTCAAGCGCGAGGCGCGGCCGACGGAAAAGGAAACCCTGACCGCGCGCCTGATCGACCGGCCGATCCGGCCGCTGTTCGTGCCCGGCTTCAAGAACGAGGTGCTCGTGATGTGCACCGTTCTCAGCCATGATCTCGTCAACGATCCCGACATGGTCGCGATGATCGCGGCGTCGGCTGCGCTCACCATTTCCGGTGCGCCCTTCATGGGACCCATCGCCGGGTGCCGCGTGGGCTATGTCGATGGCGAGTACATCCTCAACCCCGATGTCGAGGACATGCACGACCTGCGCAACAAGCCCGAGCAGCGGCTGGACCTTGTCGTGGCCGGCACGCGCGATGCCGTTATGATGGTCGAATCCGAGGCCTACGAACTCAGCGAGGACGAGATGCTGGGCGCGGTGACCTTCGCGCACGAGCAGATCAAGCCCGTTGTCGACCTGATCGTCGACTTGGCAGAAGACACGGCGAAAGAGCCGTTCGAGTTCACGCCCCCGGATTATTCCGACCTGTTCGCCGCGGTGAAGACCGCGGGCGAGCAGAAGATGCGCGATGCCTACGCGATCCTGGACAAGCAGGAACGCCAGTCGGCCGTCGCGGCGGCCAAGGACGCGATCGTTGCCGCCCTGAGCGAAGAGCAACAGCAGGATGCCAATCTCGGCTCGGCGCTGAAAAAGCTCGAGTCGGAGGTTCTGCGCGGTGACGTGGTCAAATCCGGCAAGCGGATCGATGGCCGGGCGCTCGACCAGGTGCGTCCGATCGCGTCGGAAACCGGTTTCCTTCCCCGTACCCATGGCTCGGCGTTGTTCACGCGGGGCGAGACCCAGGCGCTCTGCGTGACCACGCTGGGCACCGGCGAGGACGAGCAGATCATCGACGCCTTGCACGGCAATTTCCGCTCGAACTTCCTGTTGCATTACAATTTCCCGCCCTACTCCGTTGGCGAGGCGGGGCGCGTCGGCCCGCCGGGGCGCCGCGAGATCGGTCACGGCAAGCTGGCGTGGCGGGCGCTGCAGGCGGTTCTGCCGGCTCCGACGGACTTTCCCTATACCGTGCGGATCGTCTCGGAGATCACCGAGTCCAACGGGTCCTCGTCGATGGCCACGGTCTGTGGCAGCTCGCTTTCGATGATGGATGCGGGCGTGCCGCTCAAGGCCCCGGTGGCCGGTGTGGCGATGGGGCTGGTTCTGGAGGATGACGGCGCCTACGGCGTCCTGACAGACATTCTCGGCGACGAGGACCATCTCGGCGACATGGACTTCAAGGTTGCCGGGACAGAGGACGGTATCACCTCGTTGCAGATGGACATCAAGGTTGCGGGCATCACGCCGGAGATCATGAAGACCGCGCTGGCCCAGGCCAAGGACGGCCGCATGCACATTCTCGGCGAGATGTCCAAGGCGCTGAGCGAGGCTGGCGAATTCTCTGTCCACGCGCCCCGCATCGAGACGATGACCGTGCCGCAGGACAAGATCCGCGAAGTCATCGGGTCGGGCGGCAAGGTGATCCGCGAAATCGTCGAGACGTCGGGCGCCAAGGTCGATATCAACGACGATGGCGTGATCAAGATCGCCTCTCCGAACGGCGAAGCCATTCAGAAGGCCTATGACATGATCCATTCGATCGTGGCCGAACCGGAAGAGGGGCACGTCTACAAGGGCACGGTCGTCAAGATCGTCGATTTCGGTGCCTTCGTGAACTTCTTCGGCAAGCGCGACGGCCTTGTTCATGTCAGCCAGATCGAGAACCGCCGCCTGAACCATCCCTCCGACGTTCTGGAAGAGGGCCAGGAGGTCTGGGTCAAGCTGCTCGGTTTCGACGACCGCGGCAAGGTGCGGTTGTCGATGAAGGTGGTCGACCAGGAGACCGGCGAAGAGATCAAGAAAGAGGAAAAGGCGGACGGCTGAGCGCGCCGCCATTTCGCGAAAAGAGGCCCCGGCGGAGACGCCGGGGCCTTTTTGTCAGGCCGGTGTCCTTGCGGCATCCAGGATCATGTCCGCCGCCTTCTCGGCGATCATGATGGTGGGCGCATTGGTGTTGCCACTGGTGATCGTGGGCATGATCGACGCGTCGACCACGCGCAGCCCCGCGACCCCGCGCAGGCGCAGCTCGGGGTCGAGCGGGGCCTCCTCGGCCGCGCCCATCTGCACCGTGCCGACCGGGTGAAAGATGGTCGTGCCGATGTCCCCTGCCGCTTTCGTCAGCTCTGCGTCGGTTTGTGCTCCGTCTCCGGGCTTGAGTTCCGTCGGCGCGTAGCGTTGCATCGGTGGCTGCGCCATTATATGCCGCGTCAGCCGAATGGATGCCGCCGCCACCTGCCTGTCGCCCTCGGTCGCTAGGTAGTTCGGCGCGATTTGCGGGGCCGTCATCGGGTCGGGCGACGTGATCATGACCTCGCCGCGCGACTCTGGCCGCAGGTTGCAGACGCTGGCGGTGAGTGCTGGAAAGTCGTGGAGCGGCTCGCCGAAGGCGTCGAGCGAGAGCGGCTGAACATGATATTCCAGATCCGGCGTCTCCAGCCCCCGCCGCGACCGGGCAAACGCCCCGAGCTGGCTGGGCGCCATGGCCATCGGGCCGGACCGCCTGAGTGCATATTCCATCGCGATGGTCATCTTTCCCCAAAGGGAATTCGCCATGGTGTTGAGCGTCTTGGCCCCTGAAAGACGCCACGCGCAGCGCAATTGCAGATGGTCCTGGAGGTTGCCGCCGATGGCGGGAATGTCGCGCTGCACCGTGATCCCGTGCGCCTGCAATACTTCGCCCGGCCCAAGCCCCGACAACTGCAAGATCTGCGGGCTGCCGATGGCGCCGGCCGAGAGGATCACCTCACCGCGCGCCCGGGCCGTTACGGTTTCGCCATTTTGCGAATACGCGACCCCCACGGCGCGGCCGTTCTCGATGATGACGCGCCGCGTATGGGCCCCCGTCTCGACCCGTAGGCCGTGACCGGTGTTTGCCCGCAGGAATGCCTTGGCGGTATTGATCCGCCAGCCGTTTCGCTGGTTGACCTTGAAATAGCCCACGCCCTCGTTGTTGCCTGTGTTGAAGTCGTCGGTCGCGGGCACGCCGGCCGCCACGGCTGCATCGCGCCAATGATCCAGCACGTCCCAATGCAGGCGCATGTCCTCGACCCGCCATTCGCCTCCGGTGCCGTGATAATCCGATGGGCCGTCGACGTAATCCTCCGACTTTCTGAAATAGGGCAGGACATCGTCCCACCCCCAGCCGGGCAGGCCCATCTGCCGCCACCCGTCGTAATCCGCGGCTTGGCCGCGCATATAGATCATGCCGTTGATCGAGCTGCAGCCGCCGAGCAGCTTGCCGCGCGGATAGAGCAGGGACCGTCCGTTGAGCCCCGGTTCCGGTGCCGTGCGGAAACACCAATCCGTGCGCGGGTTGCCGATGCAATAGAGGTAACCGACCGGGATATGCACCCAGTGGTAGTTGTCCCGGCCCCCGGCCTCTAGCAGCAGGACACTGTGCCCGGCGCGGCTCAGGCGGTTGGCCAGCACGCATCCAGCGCTGCCGGCACCGACGATGACATAGTCGAATTCCATCCCCGCATGGTTGCCAAACCGCCCGAGATTGGCAAGCGTTCAGAGCGGCAGCGCCGTGGTGTCCGACACGGTCCGCAGGGCAAAACTCGACTGCATCTTGGCCACGCCGGGCAGGCGGGCCAGATGCTGGCGGTGAATACGTGCGAAATCCTCGGTGCTTTCGGCAACCACCTTGAGGATGTAGTCGGCCGCGCCCGCCGTGTGATGGCATTCCAGCACGTCGGGGATGCGCCCCACCGCCCTCTCGAAGGCCTCCAGCACCTCGTCGGCCTGGGTCGACAGGGTGATCTCGACGAAGATCGTGGCCGACATGCCCAGCTTGCGCGCGTCAAGCAGGGCCACATAGCCCCGGATGTAGCCCTCGCTTTCAAGCCGCCCCACCCGGCGATGGCAGGCGCTGGCAGACAGGTTCACTTCTTCGGCAAGGTCGGCATTGGAAATCCGCCCCCGGCGCTGAAGCACGGACAAGAGACGGCGATCGGTTGTGTCGAGGGACATGGCGGCAAAAGTGTTCGCAGTTACGGATAATATTTCGAAGAATATTGCGGGTCTTGTCAACAGCGGCGCAAAGAATTCAACCCGATTGCAGCGTGATTGCGACATCTTGGTGGAAACCGCGGAGGGAGGAGACCGCCATGAAAATCGGATGCCCGACAGAGATCAAGCCACAGGAATTCCGCGTCGGCCTGACGCCGAACGCCGTGCGCGAGGCCGTTGCCCACGGTCACGACGTCGTCGTCCAGGCAGGCGCAGGAAAGGGGGCCGGGTTTGTCGATGCCGATTACGAGGCCGCCGGTGCGGCCATGATCGGCACGGCCGAGGAAATCTTCGCGACCGCCGACATGATCGTGAAGGTGAAGGAACCGCAGGCGATGGAGCGCAAGATGCTGCGCGAGGGGCAGCTGCTGTTTACTTACCTGCATCTCGCCCCCGATCCCGAGCAGACGCGGGACTTGCTGGAGGCGGGCTGCACGGCCATCGCCTATGAAACCGTAACGGACGATCGCGGCGGCCTGCCGCTGCTCGCGCCGATGTCCGAGGTGGCGGGACGGCTCGCGCCGCAGATGGGGGCGTGGACCCTGCAGAAGGCCAATGGCGGGCGCGGCGTTCTGATGGGCGGCGTGCCCGGCGTCGGACCCGCGCATGTGCTGGTGATCGGCGGCGGCGTGGTCGGCACCCATGCAGCGCGCATCGCCGCGGGCATGGGCGCGGACGTGACCGTGCTCGACCGGTCGCTGCCGCGCCTGCGTTATCTTGACGACGTGTTCGGTCACCTGTTCAACACCGGCTATTCCTCTGCCGGCTTGCTGGCAGAGCATCTCGCGCAGGCCGACATGGTGGTCGGGGCGGTTCTGATCCCCGGCGCCGAGGCGCCCAAGCTGGTGCGGCGCGACCAGTTCCCCGACATGAAACCCGGCGCTGTGCTTGTCGACGTGGCGATCGACCAGGGCGGCTGTTTCGAGACCTCGCGCCCGACCACTCATGCGGACCCGATCTATGACGTTGACGGGATCATGCACTACTGCGTGGCCAACATGCCGGGCGCGGTGGCGCGCACCTCGACCATCGCGCTGGGCAACGCGACGATGCCTTTCATGCTGGCGCTGGCGGACAAGGGCTGGCGCCAGGCCTGTGCCGATGACCCGCATCTGCTTAATGGCCTGAACGTCCATGCCGGGCAGCTGACCTACTATGCGGTGGGAAAGGCGCTGGGCATCGACGTGATCTCGCCGCAGAAGGTTGTGAAGGGCTGACGCTCATCAGCCCTGTCGGGCTTTTTCGCGAAGAATGCCGCGCGGTGTGACGGGCGCCGGTATCAACGGTCGATATCGGCGCCGCCCTCTTCGGTGCGACGGGCGATGAAGGCCTCAATCTCGTCCAGCCGGGCCGGGTCCATCGGCGGCGGCTCATGGGCCGCCACCCTGTCGAAGAAGATGCGGTGCGCACGCTGCGCCGTATCCACCCCGCCGCGCTCGGTATAGGTTTCGTAGTTCGACCAGTCGGAGACGAGCGGGGAGTAGAATGCCGTCTCGTACCTGTCGAGCGTGTGCTGCGTGCCGAAGAAATGGCCCCCATGGCCGACCTCGTCCACCGCCCCGACGCCGAGCGAATCCTCGTTCACCTCGACGGGCTTGAACAACTCGGCGAACATCTGGAGCATCTCGATGTCGATCACGAACTTCTCGGCCGAGGCGGTCAGCCCGCCCTCCAGCCAGCCGGCCCCGTGCAACAGCATGTTGGTGCCGCCCATCAGGGCACCCCACATCGACATCTGCGTTTCGTAGGCCGCTTGCGCGTCTGGCGCGTTGGCCGCCGTCACGCCGGAGGATCGCAGCGGCAGGCCATAACGCCGCGCGAGCTGACCCGAGCCGAAGGCAGCCTTGACGTATTCCGGTGTGCCAAAGGCCGGGGCGCCCGTCCGCATGTCCACGTTGGAGGTAAAGCTACCATACACCACGGGAGCGCCGGGCCGCGAGATCTGGGAAAGCCCGATCCCGGCCAGCACTTCTGCGTTCTGCTGCGCAAGCGCGCCGGGCAAGGTAACGGGGGCCATCGCGCCCGACAGGGTGAACGGGGTGAGAACCATGACCTGCCCGGCATGCGCGGCATCGATGATCCCCCGGCACATCAGCGTGTCGAGCACCAGCGGCGAGTTGGAGTTGGCCACGGCATAGCTGACCGGCGTGTTGATGAAGTCGTCGCGGCTCATCCCGTGGGCGATGCGGATCATCTCGTAGGCGTCGGCCACCGCCTGCGTGCCGCGGAAGAATACGAAGGGCACCTTGTCCGTCAACGTCAGCACCGACTTCGTCATGGCAAGGTGACGCAGGTTCGGCGCGATGTCCTGCGCCTCGACGAAGGGCCCGATCATGTGGATGACATCGAAGCTCTGCGCGACGCGGCACAGGTCGTCCAGCGCGGCGAGGGTGCCGGGCCGGCGGCCATGCGCCAGGTCGGAGAAGTTGGGGGTGCCGCCGGTGGTGCACACGCCGACATGGCGGCCGCCGATCGTGACCTCGCGACCCGCGCCACGGCCCCGCAGCGTGATCTCTGGCGGGGCTTTCGCGATCAGCTCCATCAGGACGTCGGGGTCGAAGAGGATGACTTCGTCCTCGTTTCCCTGTCGCATCCCGGCAGAAAGATATAGCGCGCGGGCCTCGGGGTTCAGCACCTTGACCCCGGTATCGCGCAGCATCCGGAGCGACGCGTCGTGAATCGCCTCGACCTCGTCGGCGCTGAATTGCTCGATCGGCGGATAGGGCCGTTCCCAACGGCGCCAGGCCGGGTCAAAACCCTGCGGCCGCGTGGCGGCCCGTTTCCCGGCGCGTCCGCGCCGGCCCCCGGTACGACCCGGTTTATTCATGTCCTGCCTCCTTTCCGAGCGCGCGGGCGCGATGGATGGCGGCGGTCTCGGGGTCGATCTCGCGCCCCGTGAAGCAGCGGAAATAGGCTTCCAGGTAGCCGAGCCGCTCTGTCATCGCCTCGTCCTCTTCGACATTGAGCGCATAGTAGCTGATTTGCGTGAAATAGATGACGCGTGCGCGGATGAAGGCCTCCGTGCGCGCATAGCCGTGTCGTTCAAACAGCGCGGCGACCGTTTCGACGCGGGCGGTGTCCTCGGCCTTGACGGTGCGGCGCAGCGCCGGGTCATGGCGCGCCCAGTCACGGACCGCGAAGTCTAGTCGCTTGTCGAAACGGCTGTGGTCGACCCAGACGGAAAACAGCGCGAGAATCCCGTCATCCAGGGTGGCGGTGTCGGCGGTGGCCCCGACCATGACGCCGGTGTTGCGGGCGCGCCATTCCTCGACCAACGCGGCAAGCAGATCCTCGCGACTGTCAAAATGCCAGTAGAAGCTGCCCCGAGTCACGCCGAGCCGCCGGGAGATCGCGGTGATCTGCACCGCCTCGATGCCGTTTTCCCTGAGCATCCCGAGCGCCGCATCGACCCAGTCAGCGGCGGCCAGCCGGGTGTGGCGATCAGGTTTCGGAGTCGGGGCGTGGGCTGTCATGCTCTTACCAAACAGGGGTGCATGGAAAGCGTACAGGGTTGTATGGTTTCTGGTCAACCATGGAATCACGATGGCAACAGCGCGCTTTCCCATGTGCCGTGGTGCCAGCGCCATGGCATGCCCAGCCGGCAGGCGGGCAACCCGCGGGCCCCGGGGAGATTGTCTTGAGGGGTCATGGAGTTTTGCCTTGACGAATATTATGTGCATACATAATAAAAGGGAGCACCGGGAAAGGAAACTTGGCGGCCATGCTGTTACAGAACGCGACCATAGCCACGATGACCGGCGATGCGCCTTATGGCCTGATCGAGCGCGGGGCGGTGTCCGTCGCCGATGGCCGCGTCCGGTGGGTCGGGCCGCAGGCCGAGCTTCCCGCCGAGATGGGCGAGGCGGGCGAGGACATGGAAGGCCGGCTGATCACGCCCGCGCCGATCGACTGTCACACCCATATCGTGTTCGGGGGCAACCGCGCGGCCGAGTTCGAGATGCGGCTGAACGGGGCAAGTTATGAAGAGGTGGCGCGCGCCGGCGGCGGGATCGTATCGACAGTGCGGGCAACGCGCGAAACCGCCGAAAGCGCCCTTTTGACCGACGCTCTGACCCGTGCCGACGCCCTGATCGCCGACGGCGTGTCCGTCATCGAGGTCAAGTCCGGCTACGGGCTCGATGTCGAGACCGAGCTCAAGATGCTGCGAGTCGCGCGCGAGATCGAGGCGGCGCGCGACGTGCGCGTGAGGACCTCTTTTCTCGGCGCCCATGCCGTGCCTGCAGAATACAAGGGGCGCAACGCGGTCTATATCGACGAGGTGTGCCTGCCCGCGCTCGAAGCGGCGGCGGAGGCCGGGCTCGTCGACGCTGTCGACGGCTTCTGCGAGGGAATCGCTTTTTCCGTCGACGAGATCGAGCCGGTCTTTCGGCGC
The DNA here is from genome assembly GCF_044472985.1 of Roseovarius salis. Taxonomy (NCBI): domain Bacteria; kingdom Pseudomonadati; phylum Pseudomonadota; class Alphaproteobacteria; order Rhodobacterales; family Roseobacteraceae; genus Roseovarius; species Roseovarius salis. The sequence continues at coordinate 64,051 of NZ_JBISDG010000018.1, forward strand.
GCGCGGGAGCTGGGCCTGCCGGTGAAGCTCCATGCGGAGCAACTCAGCAACCAGGGGGGGGCGAAACTGGCGGCAAGATACGGGGCGCTGTCGGCAGATCACGTGGAATACGCCGATGAGTCCGATGCCGAGGCGCTCGCGGGTGCGGGCAGCACGGCGGTCATCCTGCCCGGCGCTTTCTACACGCTGCGCGAAACGCAGGTTCCACCCATCGACGCCTTTCGCCGCCACGGCGTGCCCATGGCGCTCGCGACCGACTGCAACCCGGGGTCTTCGCCGCTCTCTTCTCTTTTGCTCACTATGAACATGGGCTGCACGCTGTTCCGCATGACCCCGGAGGAGGCGCTGGCCGGTGTGACATGTCATGCCGCCGCCGCACTCGGGCTGGAGGATACGGGGATGATCGCCCCCGGCAAGAGGGCGGATCTTGCTGTCTGGGACGTGGAGCAACCGGCAGAGCTGTCGTATCGCATCGGCTTCAACCCGCTACACCGGCGCATTTTCGGGGGGCGGGAATGACGACGGTTCTGACCCCGGGCGCGGCGACCCTCGCCGAGCTGGAGCGCATTTGGCGCGGGGGCTGTGCAGCCGCGCTGGATCGTGCGATCAAGCCACGGGTCGAGGCGGCGGCGGACATGGTGCGCCGAGCCGCTGAGGGGGACGAGGCCGTCTATGGGGTCAATACCGGCTTTGGCAAGCTGGCCAGCGTCAAGATCCCGGCCGACCAGACCGAGACACTGCAGCGCAACCTGGTCCTGAGCCATTGCTGCGGCGTGGGTGAGCCGCTGGACGAGGCGACGACACGCCTGATGATGGTTCTGAAGCTGCTGTCGCTCGGCCGCGGGGCCTCGGGCGTGAAGTGGCGGACCGTCATGCTCATCGAGGACATGCTGGAGCGGGGCGTCACGCCCGTGGTGCCGGCGCAAGGGTCGGTTGGCGCCTCGGGTGATCTGGCGCCGCTTGCGCACATGGCCGCGGTGATGATCGGCGAGGGCGAGGCGCGGCATGACGGGGTGCGCATGGATGGCGCCGCCGCGATGCGGGCAGCAGGGCTAAAGCCGATCGTGCTGGGGCCCAAGGAGGGACTCGCGCTTATCAACGGCACGCAGTTTTCCACCGCATGCGCCCTGGTGGGGCTGTGGGAGGCGTGGCGCAACGCCACGGGCTGTATCGTGACGGCATCGCTGTCAACGGACGCGATCATGGGGTCCACCGCGCCGCTGGTAGATGACATCCACACCCTGCGCGGCCATCGCGGCCAGGTCGCGGCGGCCCGGGCTCAGCGTACCTTGATGGATGGCAGCGAGATCCGCGAAAGCCACCGCGAAGGCGACACCCGCGTACAGGATCCGTATTGCATTCGGTGCCAGGCGCAGGTCAGCGGCGCCGCGATCGATCTGCTGCAGCGCGCGGGGGAGGCGCTGGAAATCGAGGCCAACGCGGTGACCGACAACCCGCTGGTGCTGGTGGAGGAAGGCCGCATCGTGTCGGGCGGCAATTTCCATGCCGAGCCGGTGGGGTTCGCCGCCGACCAGATCGCCATGGCCATTGCCGAACTTGGGGCCATCGCGCAGCGGCGGGTGGCGCTCATGGTCGATCCCAATCTCAGCCACGATCTGCCGCCGTTCCTGACGCCGGAGCCGGGGCTGAACTCGGGCCTTATGATCGCCGAGGTGACCACCGCCGCGCTGATGAGCGAGAACAAGCATCTCGCCACCCCCTGCACGACGGACTCCACGCCGACATCCGCCAACCAGGAAGATCACGTCAGCATGGCCGCCCACGCGGCGCGGCGGCTGGCCCGAATGAACGCCAACCTGTCCACGATCCTCGGGGTGGAGGCGATCTGCGCTGCGCAGGGTATAGAGTTCCGCGCGCCGCTGAGGACCAGCGAACCGCTCAGGCGCGTGTTGGCCTGCCTGCGCGCGGCGGTGCCCGCCGTCGGGGCGGACCGCTACCTCGCCCCGGATCTTGCGAGGGCTGCGACGCTGATCCGCGAAGGTGAAATCGTCGCGGCAGCCGGGCTCGACATGACGCTGGGAGAGACATGATGGAGCCTGTGGAGGTGATACGGGGCGATGGCCCCATCGTTCTGGGCATGCCGCACACGGGGACATGGCTCCCCCAGGACGTGCGCCGCAATCTCAATGAGCGTGGCCGCGCGCTGGCCGACACCGACTGGAACATTCACAAGCTCTATGACGGGCTTCTGGCCGGGGTGACGGTCGTGCGGGCCACCTTCCACCGCTACCTGATCGATGCCAACCGCGACCCGTCCGGCGCGTCGCTTTACCCCGGGCAGAACACGACCGGGCTCGTGCCGCTGACGGATTTCGAGGGCCACGAGATATGGAATACGCCGCCCACGGATGCCGATATCGACGATCGGAAACAGGCGTTCCACGCGCCCTACCACGCGGCGCTGCATGACGAGTTGTCGCGCGTGCGCTACCTGCATGGCGTGGCCGTTCTGTATGACTGCCACTCCATACGCTCGCGCATCCCGTTCCTGTTCGAAGGCACGTTGCCCGATTTCAACATCGGGACCGATAATGGCAAGACCTGCGCGCGGGAGGTGGCCGAGACGGTCGAGGAGGTATGCCGGGCGGCCGAGGCCTATGGCACGGTGGTGAACGGCCGGTTCACGGGTGGCTGGACCACGCGGCATTACGGCAGGCCGGACGAGGGGTGGCACGCGATCCAGATGGAACTGGCGCAGAGCACCTACATGGAGCAAGCGCCGCCCTGGCCCTACCTGCACGACCGCGCCGACGCCATCCGGCCGCATCTTGCCGAGATTCTGGCGCGGCTCGACGCGCTGGCCCGCAGCGGCGCGATTGCATGAGCCGGACGGGGCGCGGCCGCGCGACGGCCACCCGCCCCGTGCCGACCGTTCAGGAGACAAAGCAATGACCAATACCCGCCACAACGTCCGCGACATCTATCCCGACACCGGCACCGAGATCAGCGCCAGGAGCTGGGTGACCGAGGCCCCGATGCGGATGATGATGAACAACCTGCACCCCGACGTGGCCGAGAACCCGCACGAGCTGGTCGTGTATGGCGGCATCGGGCGTGCCGCCCGGACGTGGGAGGATTTCGACCGCATCGTGGGCACGCTGAAGGGGCTGGAGGCGGACGAGACGCTGCTGGTGCAGTCGGGCAAGCCGGTGGGCGTGTTCCGGACGCACACCGATGCGCCGCGTGTTCTGATCGCCAACTCCAACCTCGTGCCGCACTGGGCCAACTGGGACCATTTCAGCGAGCTGGATAAGAAAGGCCTGATGATGTACGGTCAGATGACGGCCGGCAGCTGGATCTATATCGGCAGCCAGGGCATCGTGCAGGGCACCTACGAAACCTTCGCCGAGGCCGGACGGCAGCATTACGACGGCAACCTCAAGGGCCGGTGGATCCTCACGGGGGGCTTGGGCGGCATGGGGGGCGCGCAGCCGCTCGCGGCGGTGTTCGCCGGGGCCTGCTGCCTTGCCGTGGAATGTGACGAGAGCCGCGCCGAGTTCCGCAAGCGGACCCGTTACGTCGACGAGATCACGCACGATCTGGACGAGGCGCTGGAGATGATCCACCGCTGGACCGGGGCGGGCGAGGCCAAGTCGGTGGCGCTCATCGGCAATGCGGCCGACGTATTCCACGAACTGGCCGAACGCGGCGTGCACCCTGACATCGTCACTGATCAGACCAGTGCACACGATCCGCTGCATGGCTACCTGCCGCAGGGCTGGAGCGTGGGCGAATGGCGCGCGAAACAGGAAAGCGACCCGAAGGCGGTGCAAAAGGCCGCCCGCGCCAGCATGCGCGTGCATGTGCAGGCCATGGTCGATTTCTGGAACGCCGGTGTGCCGACGCTGGACTACGGTAACAACATCCGGCAGGTCGCGCTGGAGGAGGGTCTGGAAAACGCCTTTGCCTTTCCCGGTTTCGTGCCAGCCTATATCCGCCCGCTCTTCTGCCGCGGCGTCGGCCCGTTCCGTTGGTGCGCGCTGTCGGGGGATCCCGAGGATATCTATCGCACCGATGCCAAGATGAAGGAGCTTTTCCCAGACCATGCAGACCTGCATCGCTGGCTCGACATGGCGCGGGAGCGGATCTCCTTCCAGGGCCTGCCGGCGCGGATCTGCTGGATCGGGCTGGGCGAGCGGCACCGCGCGGGGCTGGCGTTCAACGAGATGGTGCGCAATGGCGAGTTGAAGGCGCCGGTGGTGATCGGGCGTGACCACCTCGACAGCGGCTCGGTCGCCAGCCCCAACCGCGAGACCGAGGCGATGAAGGACGGATCAGACGCGGTTTCCGACTGGCCGCTGCTGAACGCGCTGCTGAACACCGCCAGCGGCGCGACATGGGTCAGCCTGCACCACGGCGGGGGGGTCGGCATGGGCTTTTCCCAGCATTCGGGCATGGTGATCTGCTGTGACGGGTCCTCGGACGCCGACCGGCGCATCGAGCGGGTGCTGTGGAACGATCCCGCGACCGGCGTGATGCGCCATGCCGATGCGGGGTACGACATCGCCATCGATTGTGCGAAGGAGCACGGCTTGAAACTGCCGGGAATTCTGGGGTGAGTCACGGCGCGTGGCGTCAGGCGCCGGCTGGAGGATGCATGAATCTTGAGCGATTCACGGAGGCGCAGGCGCGCATCTGGCCCGCCCCGCTGAAGGAGATCCGGGCGGGCCGGAAAGAAAGCCACTGGATGTGGTTCGTTTTCCCGCAGCTCAGGGGGCTGGGGCGCTCCGCCACCGCACAGCGTTACGGGCTCGCCGATCTGGACGAGGCGAAGGCATACCTTGGCCACGAGATACTGGGGCCGCGGCTGATCGCGATCGGCCGGGCCATGATGGCACATGAAGGCAGCGCGCCCGAGTCGATCCTGGGCGCGGTCGACGCGATGAAACTGCGATCATCCGCGACGCTTTTCCGGGCGGCCGGCGGCGACAGGGTGTTCGACGACCTTTTGACAGCGTTTTACAGTGGCGTGGCGTGCCCGCTTACCGAAAACCTGTTGCGCGAAGAGGGCGACGGGCGGCGTCGCCCCCAAAACGACCAGGGCTGATCCATTCAATCCAAAGGAGGAGGATGACATGAAGAGACGCGATTTCATCAAGGCGGGCGCCGTGGGCACCGCGGCAACCACGCTGGCGGCACCGGCGGTGGCGCAGGATGTCCGGCAATGGACGATGGTCACCGCGTGGCCCAAGAACCTGCCGGGGCCGGGTGTTGCGGCCCAGACGCTGGCCGACCGGATAACAACCCTGTCCGGCGGACGTCTGGAGGTGAAACTCTACGCCGCGGGCGAGATCGTGCCGGGCCCCGGCGTGTTCGACGCCGTGTCCGAGGGCACGGCGGATCTCTACCATGCCGTGCCGGCCTACTGGGGGTCGAAATCCAAGGGCATACTGCTGTTCGGCTCGCAGCCCTTCGGGCTGCGTGCGGACGAACAGGTCGGCTGGATGGTCCATGGCGGCGGGCAGGATCTCTATGACGAGATGTATGGCCGCTTCAACATCAAGCCCTTCCTTTGCGGGAACTCCGGCCCGCAATGGTTCGGGTGGTTCCGCGAGGAGATTGCCTCGGTCGACGACCTCAAGGGCATGAAATACCGCTCCACGGGTCTGGCCAGCGAGATGTGTTCAGAGCTCGGCATGGCCGTTCAGGCGATGTCGGGTCCCGCGATGTTCCAGGCGCTGCAGTCGGGCGCGCTGGACGCGGGGGAGTTCATCGGGCCTTGGACCGATTCGGCGCTCGGCTATCACCAGATCGCCAAGAACTATTACTGGCCCGGTATCGGCGAGCCAAGCTCGGCCGAGGAATGCGGCGTCAATCTCGAGGCTTACGAGGCGCTGCCCGACGACCTCAAGAGCGTGGTGGCAACGGCTTGCTCCAGCCTCTACAACGATGTCTGGACAGAGTACGAGACCAAGCACGCCCGCGCGCTGCGCCAGTTGGTCGAGAACGAGGGGGTCATGCCGAGGCGTCTGCCCGAAAGCGTGGTCACCGAGATGGGCAAGGCCGCGGAGACGGTGATCGGCGGGCTGCGCGAGGACGAGGACGAGCTCGTGCGGCGCATCGCCGAGAGCTTCGTCTCCTATCGCGACCTCGTGGGTGGTTACATGACGTATGCCGACAACGGGCAAATGAACGCCCGCGCCACCGTGCACGGCTACTAGGGGCCGGCGTCTCCATCCGCCCCGGCAACCGGACCGGGGCGGACATGGACAGGGAGACAGGAAATGGAACGCCTTGCCGACAGTCTGGACCGGATCAACCTCGTGGTGGGCATGGCGGTGCGCTGGTTGGCCCTTGCGATGGTTCTGGTCCAGTTCGGCATCGTCGTGCTGCGCTATGTCTACGGCGTCAGCTGGATTTCGCTGAACGAAAGCGTGCTTTACATGCATGCCACGCTGTTCATGCTGGGCGCGGGTTATACCCTGCTGATCGACGGCCACGTGCGCGTCGACATCTTCCAGTCGAAGGCGGGCGACCGCGGCAAGGCGTGGATCGACCTCGCCGGTCATTGCGTGCTGCTGCTGCCGTCGATGCTGGCGCTGATCTACTGGTCGTGGCCATCGGTACGCAACGCCTGGGCGATACTGGAGGGGCCAATCTCGGTCGGGGGCATCCCGGCGGTGTTCCTGCTGAAATCGCTGATCCCCGCCTTCTGTGTCCTGCTGGTCATACAGTCGCTGGCCTGCATGATGCGCAATCTCGTGAAACTGCGGGCGGGCCGGGCATGATCTCGGGGTATCTGGACCTGTTGATGTTCGGCGGGCTGATGCTGGCGATCCTGTCGGGGTTTCCCGTGTCCTTCGCCATCGCCGGAACGGCGATCCTGTTCGCGTATCTCGGCTGGGCCACGGGGGCAATGCAGCCCAGCCTTCTGGGCGCGCTCGGCCAGCGCGTTTTCGGCGTGCTGACGAACGACGTTCTGATCGCCATTCCGCTTTTCGTGATGATGGGGGTGGTGTTGGAGCGGTCGCGCATCGCCGAGGATCTGCTCGACACCATGGGGCGGCTGTTCGGGCAGCTTCGCGGGGGGCTGGGTATCTCGGTGATCCTTGTGGGTGCACTGCTTGCGGCATCGACCGGCATCGTGGGTGCGACGGTGATCGCCATGGGGCTCATCGCGCTGCCCACCATGCTGCGCACCGGATATGATGCCCGGCTCGCCTCGGGGCTGGTCTGTACCGCCGGAACGCTCGGCCAGATCATCCCGCCCTCGACGTTGCTCATCATACTGTCTGACGTGATGTCATCGGCCTACCAGCAGGCGCAGTACGAACAGGGCAAGTTCACGGTCGAAACGATATCCGTGGGCCAGATATTCGCCGGTGCGCTGGTGCCGGGACTGGCGCTCGTGGCGATCTATGTCCTTTACGTTCTGGTGCGGGGCGCCATCCGGCCGGGAGACATGCCGCCCGCTCCGACCCCCGCGGGGCGCCCCGGACCGGTCGAGGTGGCGATCGCGGTCATCCCGCCGGTCGTGCTGATCGTGGCCGTGCTGGGCGCGATCCTCGGCGGGGTCGCCACCCCGACCGAGGCGGCCTCGGTCGGCGCCGTGGGGGCGATCCTGATGGCCGGGGCGCGGCAGGGGGTGAACCCCCGGCTCATCGTGGCCGGCGCGGTGGCGTTGCTGGCACTGGCCGTCGTGGCGGGGCTGGCCCCCGTTCGCCTGCAGCGCAGTGACGCGGGGGCGGCCGACTGGGTGCTTGGCGCGGTCTATGGCGCGCTGGCGCTGACCGGTCTTGCGGCCGTCATCGCGGCGCTGAGGCGCCTGCACGGCCGCGATTTGCTCGCGGGGGCCGTGACCACCACCATGACGGTGACGGCGATGATCTTTGCCACCATCCTCATGGCCTCGGTCTTTTCCCTCGTTTTCGTGGGGCTGGGCGGCGAGGATCGCGTGGCACAGATCCTCGAATCCATGCCCGGCGGGGCGACCGGGGCCCTGGTGTTCGCAATGGCGCTCATATTCGTGCTGGGGTTCTTCCTTGATTTCGTGGAGATCACGGTGATCCTGTTGCCGCTGGTGGCGCCGGTGCTGATCCTGATGGGGCACGATCCGATCTGGCTGGCGGTCCTGATCGCCATCAACCTCCAGACCTCGTTCCTCACGCCGCCGTTCGGTTTCTCGCTGTTCTACCTGCGCGGCGCGGCGCCAGCCGAGGTGACGACCGGGCAGATCTACGCCGGAGTCCTTCCGTTCATCGTGCTTCAGATTGTCGGGATTACCGTGATCTGGGCCGTGCCCGGGCTGGCGACGTGGCTTCCATCGGCGATTTTCTGACACCGGATGGCGCGCGTTGACGTCGGGCACCTGCTCGCCAACGGCTTGACGCCCGGACAAGTGCGGCATCGCGGGGCCGGTGGCAGGGACAAGGCGGTCAATGGCCTTGCGTCGCCGGCGCGACGGCACGTCGGCTGACGCGCGGACCATCGGCGCAACGTCCGGGTCGCTTAGCGGCAGCTTTACCACTCGCTCCTAGAGACGCGGCCACTTCGACCCATGGGAGCCGTATCATGACCGATCTCTCCGCGCGTCTTGACCTGCCGCTGATCAAGCCGTCGCAGGCCCAGAAACATGTCACCCACAACGAGGCGCTCCAGATGCTCGATGCGCTCGTGCAGTCCGTAGTGGAGGAGACAGGCGCGACGACGCCGCCGGCCGACCCCTTCGCCGGCCAGCTTTTTGCCCTTGGCGCGGCGCCCACCGGTGACTGGGCTGGCGAAAGCGACAAACTCGCTCTCAGGGTGACAGAGGGGTGGGTGTTTCTGACGCCACGCGAAGGCTGGCGCGTCTGGGACAGGGCCGCGGGCCGGTACAAGGTTTTCGACGGGTCGACCTGGAACGATGTCGGAATGGATCTCGACAATCTCGATGGTGTCGGGATCGCCACGGTATCGGACGCGGTCAACCGGCTTGCCGTTTCGTCCCAATCCAGCCTGTTCACGGGCGACGGGGCTGGCCATCAGGTGAAAGTGAACAAGACCGCCGCGGGGGATACTGCCACGCTCCTGTTCCAGTCGGGATATTCCGGTCGGGCCGAATTCGGGCTTGCGGGGGATGACAACCTGCACGTCAAGGTATCGCCCGACGGCAATGGCTGGCACGAGGCGGTGGTCGTGGATCGGGGCAACGGATTTGTCGGCGTCGGCGCGGCTTCGGGGGAGGCGCCGTTCGAGACCACGCATTCACAAGGGTC
>NZ_JBISDG010000019.1:0-72154 GCF_044472985.1 Roseovarius salis
GCCGCCCGCGATGGCCGGGGCGCCGCCGTTTGCGTCCGCTGGTCGGTTACGCAGAACCGGCGCGGCGGCCGGCCCGGCGGCCCGGACGTGACGAGACAGCCGAGCGCATGGTCGACCGCACCGGTTCGACCAAGCAACGGCAGCAGGAGCATCCGCCCCGTGAGTGCCGGCCGCGACACCCCGGCGGCGGAGCGCAGATCAAGCCGCAAGCAGGCCGGTCTGTCGAACAGTGCCGCGAGCGACTCGGCCAGATCATCGCGATCGGACGGCGCGATCAGGCAGCTTACCGGCATGCCGCGCACGTCCATGCCCATGAGCTCAGACAGATGCGTGCCCGCCACGCGGAACCGTGCCAGCCCAGGCGCGATCCGTTCGAGAAGAAATGTGTCGGGCAAAAGCGCCCCGATCGCGCGCGGTTCGACATCGGCACGCCTTGGCAGGGTGCCGCGTCCGCACAAGCTCTGCCAGTAATGCAGGAGCGCATCCGTCCGCCCCGCGGCGGGCTTGCTCTCGTCTTGGTGCAGGGGCGTGACACCACGAGAACCGCGCGGTGCATTGTGAGGCTGGAACCTGTCTTTCATCAGACGTTCTCCGGTTGCTGGGCCGGGTTTCCTAAAATTTAACACGACTTTTGAGCCAATTCGCGCGAAACCCCGTCCATTGGTTAACGCGCGGCCCGCGCTTGCCCCCGGCCGGGGGAATGGCTAGGACGGCAGGGTGCCGGTTGTGCCCGGCGCGGATCGGCAACGAGGGACGGCACGTGCTGAATTCGATGACGGCGTATGCCTCGGGCAGGGGCACATGGCATGGCCACGATTGCGCGTGGGAGCTGCGCGGCCTCAACGGGAAGGGGCTGGACCTGCGGTTGCGCCTGCCCGACTGGATCGACGGGCTGGAACCGGCCCTGCGCGGGCGCTTGTCCGCGGCGCTGGCGCGCGGCAACGTCACCGTGTCGCTGAAGGTGACCCGCGCGGAGCGCGGCGGCGCGCTGTCCGTCAACGAGGCCCAGCTGACGGACCTGCTCGATGCGATGGCCCGGATCGAGGCGCGCGCGATGGAGCAGGGCCTGACGCTTGCCCCGGCCACGGCGGCGGATCTTCTGGCCTGCCGCGGGGTGCTGGACGCGGGAGCTGGCGCGGCGGATACCGCGGCGCTGTCAAGCGATCTCCAGGCGGATTTCGAGAGGCTGCTGGAGTCGTTCCTGCGGATGCGTGCGGAGGAGGGGGCCAAGCTGTCCGGGATCCTGGCCGGTCAGCTGGACGAGGTCGCGCGTCTGACCGAGGCCGCCGCCGCGGCGGCAGAGGCGCGCCAGCCGGAAATCGAACGCGCGTTCAGGGCCGCGCTGGATCGCGTCACCACGGCAGCCCCGCCGGTTGACGAGGGCCGGGTCGCGCAGGAACTGGCGCTGCTGGCGGTCAAGGCCGACGTCACCGAGGAGCTGGACCGGTTGCGCGCCCACCTCGCCGCCGCGCGGGATCTGCTGGCGGCGGGCAGCCCCGTGGGCCGGAAGCTGGATTTCCTCATGCAGGAGTTCAACCGCGAAGCCAACACGCTGTGCTCGAAAGCGCAGAACACGGCGCTGACGGCGGTGGGGCTGGAATTGAAATCGGTCATCGAGCGGATGCGCGAACAGGTTCAGAATGTGGAGTAGCGCGCGGCATTTCGTTGGCCGCCGGGGGCGCGCCCGGGATGTGGCGCAGGGGGCTCTGCCCCCTCGGCCTGCGGCCTCACCCCCGGGGTATTTCGGCCAAGAAGATGCGCGGGCGCGGGTCAGCTGGAGGACGCCATGACAGACCGGCGCGGCATACTCATTATCCTGTCCTCGCCGTCGGGCGCGGGCAAGTCCACGCTCTCGCGCCGGCTGCGGGACTGGGATAGCACGATCTCGTTCTCGGTGTCGGCCACCACGCGCACGCCCCGGGCCGGCGAGGTGGACGGGCAGGACTATCACTTTCTCTCGGAGCCGGCGTTCAAACGGCAGGTGTCCGAGCAGGGCATGCTCGAGCACGCCCACGTTTTCGGGAATTTCTACGGCTCGCCGCGGGCGCCCGTCGAAGAGGCCATCGGGCAGGGGCGCGACGTGTTGTTCGATATCGACTGGCAGGGCGCGCAACAGATCCAGAACTCGGTGCTGGGCCAGCACACGCTGTCGATCTTCATCCTGCCGCCCTCGATCGCCGAGCTGCGCCGGCGGCTGGAGGCACGGGGCCAGGATGCGCCGGACGTGATCGCGCGGCGGATGCAGAAGAGCTGGGACGAGATAAGCCACTGGGCGGAATACGACTATGTCCTGGTCAACGACGACCTTGAGGAGACGGACAGGCGGCTCAAGACCATCATAGAGGCCACGCGGCTCAAGCGGATCCAGCAGCCGGGGCTGAGCGCGCATGTCCAGGGTTTGCAGCGCGAATTCGAGGAGCGGCAATGACACTGTACACGCTTGAGGGGCACGCGCCCCGGATCGCCGAGGACACGTGGGTTGCGCCCGACGCCAACCTGATCGGGCAGGTGGTGCTGGAGGAGGGTGCCTCGGTCTGGTTCGGCAGCACGCTGCGCGGCGACAACGAACCCATCGTCGTGGGCGCGGGCAGCAACGTTCAGGAAAACTGCGTCATGCACACCGACATGGGGTACCCGCTGACGATCGGGCCGGGCTGCACCATCGGCCACAAGGTGATGCTGCACGGGTGCACCCTTGGCGCGAACACGCTGATCGGCATGGGCGCCACGGTGCTCAACGGGGCGCGCATCGGGCGCGACTGCCTGATCGGGGCGGGCGCACTGGTGACCGAGGGCAAGGAAATCCCCGATGGCAGCCTCGTGATGGGGATGCCGGGCAAGGTGGTGCGCACGCTCGACGCCGACGCCATCGCGGGGCTGCGGGCCAGCGCCCGGCATTACCAGGAGAACATGCGCCGCTATCGCGAGGCGCTGAGAGAGGCCTGAGGGCCATGCACGCCGACAGCATCTCGCCGCTTCTTGACGCGATCCCGCTGCCGTCGCTGTTGATCGGGCAGGGCGAACGCGTGCTGGGCGCCAATCGCAGGGCGGCAGCGCTGCTGGGGCAGGGGCTTATCGGGCGGCACTTCATCACGGCCTTGCGCCAGCCCGCGATCCTTGACGCGATCGAGACCTGCCTGCGTGCGGGCCGCACGACCACGACACGCTACCTGTCGCGCGATGGCGGGCAGGATACCGCCTTCAACGTGACCTGTTCGTCCGTCGACACCGAGCTGGTGCATGGCGTGCTGGTCTGTTTCGAGGACGTCACGCAGCTGGAGCAGGCCGGCCAGATGCGGCGCGACTTCGTCGCAAATGTCAGCCACGAGCTGCGCAGCCCGCTGACCGCGCTTCTGGGTTTCATCGAGACGCTGCGCGGCCCGGCCCGCAACGATCCTGACGCCAGCGAGCGGTTTCTCGCCACGATGGAGCAGGAGGCCCACCGGATGGAACGGCTGGTGCGCGACCTGCTGTCGCTCAGCCGGGTCGAGGCGCAGGAGAGGGTGCGCCCGACCGATCCGGTGGACGTGGCCGCCGTCGCCGCCGAGGTGGTCCACGCGCTACGGCAGGTGGCGGGGGACAACGACGTGACCATTGCCACGCAGCTGCCGGACGCACCCGTCACGGTGGCCGGCGATGCCGACCAGTTGCGGCAGGTGATAACCAACCTTTTGGAAAACGCGATCAAGTATGGCGGGCGCGGCAATACCGTGGCGCTGTCAGTGCACACCACGGAGCGGGATCCCGCCCTGCGCGGACCGGCGGCGGTGATCGGGGTGCGCGACGAAGGGCCGGGGATCGATCCGGCGCACATCCCGCGACTGACCGAGCGGTTCTACCGCGTGGACAGCCACCGCTCGCGCCAGATGGGGGGCACCGGGCTGGGCCTGGCGATAGTCAAGCACATCGTCGGGCGGCACCGCGGGCGTCTGCGGATCGAATCGTCGCCGGGAGAGGGCAGCGAATTCCGCGTCGTGCTGCCGCGGGAGCGGCACGGGAACCGGGCATGAGCGCGGGTCATGCCGATGGCCGCGACGGCCGGGCGGAAAAATTCAGGGCCGCGGGCCGGACTGTCATAAAACCGTTACATCGCTGTAACAAAAGCGTCGCGCGATATCACTAGCACCGCCGGCGAGGCCATCGCTGTCATGGCCCGTCAAACCGAAATCAGGAGCTATACATGTCCTTTGTGAAACTGACCGCCTCTGCTCTGGCGATCGCTGCCGTTTCCGCGACCGCCGCCTCGGCACGCGACCAGATCCGCATCGTCGGCTCGTCGACCGTGTTCCCGTTCGCCACCGCGGTTGCCGAGCAGTTCGGCAAGACGACCGAATTCCCCACGCCCGTCGTCGAGTCGACCGGCTCGGGCGGCGGCCTCAAGCTGTTCTGCGCCGGCGTCGGCACCGAGCATCCCGACATCACCAACGCGTCGCGCCGCGTGAAGATGTCCGAGGTCGAGATGTGCAACGAGAACGGTGTCGAGTTCACCGAGGTGGTCGCGGGCTATGACGGCATCGTGGTTGCCAACGCCGACTCCGGCCCCGACTTCGAACTGAGCCGCGCCCAGCTGTGGGAAGCTCTGGCCAAGAATGGCCCGAAGCCGACCACGTGGGACGAGATCGACCCGGCCCTGCCGATGGAAGAGATCGAGGTGCTGGGGCCGCCGCCGACATCGGGCACCCGCGACGCCTTCGAAGAGCTGGTCATGGAAGCGGGCTGTGAAGAAGCCGGCGGCGAGGACTGCGGCGAAACCGGCATGGAAATCCGCGAGGACGGCCCCTATGTCGAGGCCGGCGAGAACGACAACCTGATCGTGTCCAAGCTGGAGGCCAACGACCGCGCCCTGGGCATCTTCGGCTTCTCCTTCCTCGACCAGAACGCCGACGTCATCAAGGGCGCCGTGGTCGACGGTGTCGAGCCGACCTTCGAGAACATCGCCTCGGGCGACTACCCCGTGTCGCGCTCGATGTACTTCTACATCAAGCACGCCCATGTCGGCGTGGTCCCCGGCGTGATCGAGTACGCCACCGAATTCGTCAACGCCAATGGCCCCGACGGCTATCTTGTCGATATCGGCCTGATCCCGGTTGGCGACGACATCATGGCCAAGAACAAGGACGCGGTGGAGAACCTGCCGGCCCTGACGCCCGAAAACTACTGATCGCCCGGTGCGATCATCCCTGCCGGGGGCGGTGCGCTGCCCCCGGCGCGCATGTTCGGGCCGCGCCGTCTGGCCGTGAGCCCGATACAGGTCCGCCGCAGTCCGGAGCCCGATAATGGTCTTCTCGCTCTTCCTGGCCGTGCTGGTCATGGCCATCGCCGCCTTTTTCCTGTCCAGCCGCCGCGCGACGCTGCTTGCCGCCGAGGACACGGTTTCGCTGCATTCCCGCCCGTCCTATCATGGATTGCACAGCCTGCTCTGGGTGCTGTTGATCGGCTGGGGTGCGCTGGTCGTCACCGTCGTTCTCGGCAACTGGTGGGTCACTTCCACCCTGCTGGCCGAAATCGCGGATGCGCGGCCCGACGCCGCCTTCATCGAGCACCAGCTCATCCTGTCCGATGCACGTGCGCTGGCCGAGGGGCGGATTTCCTCGGAAAGCGGGATCTTGCGAGACCAGGTGGCGGAACATTTCGGCCGTCTGGACACGATCCACCTTTGGGTGATGGCGCTGCTGACCCTCGGCGGCGCGATGCTGGCCGGGCTGCTGTCGTTTTCGCGCGTGTCGCCGGAATGGCGCGCGCGCAACCGTTCCGAGACAGTGATCCGGGCGATCCTGCTGGTGATGGCGGCGATCGCGATCATGACGACCATCGGGATCGTCCTGTCGCTGATTTTCGAAACCGTCCGGTTCTTCAACGCCATCGACTGGCAGGTGCACGATTACCTTTTCGGCACGACGTGGAGCCCCCTGTCCGGCGTGTTCGAGGGCAAGATGGACGCCGAGAAGGTCGGCGCACTGCCGCTCTTTGCCGGCACGCTGCTGATCACGGTGATCGCCATGCTCGTGGCGGTGCCGGTGGGCCTGTTCGCGGCGATCTACCTGTCGGACTTCGCTTCGACCAAGGTGCGCTCGGTCGCCAAGCCGATGCTGGAGATCCTCGCCGGTATCCCGACGGTGGTCTACGGCTTCTTCGCCGCGATCACGCTTGCGCCGCTGCTGCGCGACGGGGGCGAGGCGATCGGAATACGCGTGGCCAGCGAATCCGCCCTGGCGGCGGGGATCGTGATGGGCATCATGATCATCCCCTTCATATCCTCGCTGAGCGACGACGTGATCAATTCCGTTCCGCAGTCGCTGCGCGACGGCTCGCTCGGGCTGGGTGCAACGCGCGCGGAGACGATCCAGCAGGTGGTGCTGCCCGCCGCCCTGCCGGGCATCGTTTCGGCCGTGCTGCTGGCTATAAGCCGCGCGGTGGGCGAGACGATGATCGTGGTGATGGCCGCGGGGCAGGGCGCCAACCTGACAGCCAACCCGCTGGAGGCGGTGACGACCGTGACGGTGCAGATCGTCGCACTCATCACCGGCGACACCGAGGCAGAGACGGCAGCCGGGCCTGCCTTTACCCTGGGCTTCACCCTGTTCGTGATGACCCTGCTGATGAACATGGCCGCGCAGCGGCTGGTCGCGAAGTTCCGCGAGAAGTACGACTAGGGGACCAGAGACATGGTTGACACCGCAGCCCAACCCGAAGGCCGCCGCTTCGATCACGGCAGCATCAGGCAGGGATCGAGCCGCCTGCGCAAGCGCCGCGCGGCAGAGCGCCGGCTCAAGGCTTACGGGATCATCGCGATCGCCGTCGCGGCGCTGGCGCTGGTTTCGCTGCTCGGGTCGGTCTTTGGCCAGGCCTCGCGCGCGCTGACCGAGCATTACGTGACGGCCGAGGTGACGATCGATCGGGAGGCGCTCGGCATCGGGGCCGATCCGGCGCAGGATACCATCGCGCGCGCCGACTTCGACGCCCTGACCACCACGGTCATGCGAGAGCTGTTCCCCGGCGCGTCCGGCCGCACCGAACGCCGCCAGCTGGGCGATATCCTGTCAGGTGGCGCATCCTTCGAGCTGGCTGACCGTGTCGCCGCCGACCCGTCCCTGCTGGGCGAGACGATCACGCACCGGTTCCTCGCCTCGGACGTGACGGACCTCTATCTCAAGGGGGAGTACGGTCGCCTGCGCGAGCGCGAGGTCTCGGGCGTGCTGTCGGTCAGCGAGCGCGCGGATGGCCGGCTGGCCGTGTCGACCAGCGCCAACGACTTCGCCGCTGCGCTGACACAGGTCAAGGAGCACCTCTACGTCGATGCCGACTCCCTGCGCCGCAAGGCTGCGCGGCAAGCCAATGCCGTGCGCGTCTACGGCGAGCGCGCGGAGGCAGCCGACACCGAGGAAGACCGTCAGCGGCAACTCGAAAAGGCGGAACGCGCCGACGAAAAGCGCCAGGCGCTGATCGACGAGGCCGAGGCGCTGGAGGCCCGCGCGGCGGGGGCCGGCGGCGCGGAGGAGGTCGACGACGAGAATATCTCGCTTCTGATCAAGGCCGGCGGCGGCTGGATGCGGCTGACCGAGGTCAATCGCGCGCAGGCCCGCGGCGAGATGCT
This sequence comes from Roseovarius salis, assembly GCF_044472985.1. Classification (NCBI taxonomy): domain Bacteria; kingdom Pseudomonadati; phylum Pseudomonadota; class Alphaproteobacteria; order Rhodobacterales; family Roseobacteraceae; genus Roseovarius; species Roseovarius salis. The sequence goes on from NZ_JBISDG010000019.1 coordinate 7,595, forward strand.
GACGCGCATGGACCTGCCCATCGAGGACAGCGCGGAGTGGGCATTCTACACCAGCACCGCGCCCGAGGCTGACCGCAAGGTGAGCGACCGACAGATTGCATGGATCGAGACGCTGAAGGACCGCGGCCAGATCGAGGAGACGTTCAACTGGCGTTTCTTCACCTCCGCCGACAGCCGCTCGCCCGAGCTGGCGGGTATCCGCGGCGCATTGGTCGGATCGTTCTGGACCATGCTGGTGACCTTCTGCCTCGCCTTCCCGATCGGGGTTCTGGCCGCGATCTATCTCGAGGAATTCGCGCCCAAGAACCGCTTTACCAACTTCATCGAGGTCAACATCAACAACCTTGCCGCGGTGCCGTCGATCGTGTTCGGCCTGTTGGGGCTGGCTGTGTTCCTAAACGTGTTCGGCGTTCCGCGCTCCGCACCGCTTGCGGGGGGCATCGTCCTGGCACTGATGACGCTACCGACCATCATCATCGCGGCGCGGGCGGCGATTCAGGCGGTGCCGCCCTCGATCCGCGACGCCGCGCTCGGCGTGGGGGCCTCGAACGTGCAGGCCAGCTTTCACCATGTGCTGCCACTGGCCATGCCGGGCATCCTGACCGGCACGATCATCGGCATGGCCCAGGCCCTTGGCGAGACGGCGCCTCTGATCATGATCGGGATGGTGGCCTTCATCGTCGACGTGCCCACCGGCATCACCGACAGCGCCACTGTCCTGCCGGTACAGGTGTTCCGCTGGTCGGATTTCCCCGAGCGCGCCTTCGAGGCCCGCACCGCCGCGGCGATCTGCGTGCTTCTGGGCTTCCTTGTGTTGATGAACCTGCTGGCCATCCTGCTGCGCCGCCGGTTCGAGCGCCGCTGGTAACGAAAGGAACAGGCATGTACGATACATTGAAAACGGAGCGCACCGTGGACACCAAGGAAATCAAGTTCTCGGCCCGGGACGTGCAGGTCTTTTACGGCGACACCCATGCCATAAAGGACGTCAACGTGGACATCGAGGACAAGACGGTGACCGCGTTCATCGGCCCGTCGGGCTGCGGCAAGTCGACCTTCCTGCGCTGCCTCAACCGGATGAACGACACGATCTCCATCTGCCGCGTGGAGGGCGATATAAAGCTCGACGGCGAGGACATATACGACAAGAAGGTGGACCCGGTCCAGCTGCGCGCCAAGGTCGGCATGGTGTTTCAGAAGCCGAACCCCTTTCCCAAGTCGATCTACGACAACGTGGCCTACGGCCCCAAGATCCATGGCATGGCGAAGAACAAGGCCGAGCTTGACGAGATCGTCGAGACCGCTCTCAAGCGTGCCGCCTTGTGGGAAGAGGCCAAGGACCGGCTGGAAACACCGGGGACCGGACTCTCGGGCGGCCAGCAGCAACGCCTGTGCATCGCCCGCGCCGTGGCCACCGAGCCCGAGGTCCTGCTGATGGACGAGCCGTGCTCGGCACTCGATCCCATCGCCACGAGCCAGGTGGAAGAGCTGATCGACGAGCTGCGCACCAATTACTCGGTGGTGATCGTCACCCACTCCATGCAGCAGGCCGCGCGGGTCAGCCAGAAGACCGCCTTCTTCCACCTGGGCAACCTGGTGGAGTTCGGCGAAACGGGCCAGATTTTCACCAACCCCACCGACGAGCGGACCGAGAGCTACATCACCGGGCGCATCGGGTAAGGAGCACACATGCAGGACGAACACATCGCCTCGGCCTACGACCGGGATCTTGAAGCGATCCAGGCCCAGATCATGAAAATGGGCGGGCTCGTGGAGGACGCGATCCTGAACGCGGCGACCTCGCTGGAGACGCGCGACGAGGAATTGGCCGAGAAGGTCCGCGAAGGTGATCGCGCCATCGACGGGCTGGAGGAACAGATAAACCATGAAGCGGCGCGCATCATCGCCCTACGCCAGCCCGCCGCCGTTGACCTGCGCGTGATCCTCACGGTCATGAAGCTTTCGGGCAATCTCGAACGCATCGGCGACTATGCCAAGAACATGGCCAAGCGCACGACGGTCCTGTCGCAGATGCAGCAGATCCCCGGGGCGCCCGCGGCCATCCGGCGGATGACCAAGGAAGTGCAGCAGATGCTCAAGGAAGTGCTGGATGCCTTCGTGCAGCGCGATCCCGATCTGGCCCGCGACGTGATCCACCGCGACAAGGACGTGGATCAGATGTATACCGCGCTGTTCCGCGAGTTCCTGACCTTCATGATGGAAGATCCGCGCAACATCACCGCGTGCATGCATCTCCATTTCATCGCCAAGAACACGGAGCGCATGGGCGACCATGTCACGAACATCGCCGAACAGGTCATCTACATGGTCACCGGCGAAGTCCCCGAGGAAAAGCGCCCCAAGGAGGACCGCACCTCAAGCGATCCCGAAGTGGCCCCCTGACGAGATGATTTACAGGACCTGAAACCATGACGTCCGACCAGCCGCGTGTTCTTTTGGTTGAAGACGATCCCGCCCAGCTCGAAATCCTGACCTACAACCTGGAAGCCGACGGGTTCGCCGTCTCGCGCGCCGAGGACGGCGACGAGGCGCTCATGCTGGCCGAAGAGGCGGTGCCCGACGTGATCCTGCTGGACTGGATGCTGCCCAACGTCTCGGGCATAGAGGTGTGCCGCCAGCTCAAGACCCGGCCCGACACCCGGGGTGTGCCGATCATCATGATCTCGGCGCGCTCGGAAGAGGTGGACAGGGTGCGCGGGCTGGAAACGGGCGCCGACGATTACGTGGTCAAGCCCTACTCGGTGATCGAGCTGATGGCGCGGGTGCGTGCGCAGCTGCGCCGGACCCGGCCCTCGACCGTGGGCGAGCGTCTGGAGTTCGAGGACATCCTGCTCGACAGCGAGACACATCGCGTCACCCGGGGCGGGCAGCCGCTCAAGCTGGGACCGACGGAGTTCCGCCTGCTTTCGACGTTCATGGAACAGCCCGGGCGCGTCTGGTCGCGCGAACAACTGCTCGACAGGGTATGGGGGCGCGACATCTACGTTGACACCCGCACCGTGGACGTCCACATCGGGCGGCTGCGCAAGGCGCTGTGCCAGCATGGCGGCGACGATCCCCTGCGCACCGTGCGCGGGGCGGGCTACGCGCTCGGCTGAGGCGGGCGCGCGGCGCCGGTGCCGCCCTCCGTGGGCGTCGGACGGTCACCGCGGCAGGCGGTCGTCCTCCTCGGTCTGGGTGGCCAGCCAGTCGCGGAATGTCACCAGCGCACGGTCACGCGACTTGGTCACCGGCCAGACGAGGTGATAGGCGCCGGGCGCGGGCGTCGGACCGCCCCACGCGGGCCTCAGCCGGCCGGTGGCGATGTCCTGTGCCGCGAGGTAGTCTGGCAGCAGCGCCACCCCCAGCCCGTGCAGGGCGGCCTGCGTGATTGTGGCGAACTGGTCGTGGATCGTGCCGGTGACGGCGTCCGCCACGACACCGTGCGCCAGGAACCATGCCTGCCACGCCTCGGGCCGCGTCTGGATGTGCAACAGCGGCAGGTCCAGCAGGTCCGCCGCCTGCCGTGGCGGGGATGCGTCGAGAAGCGCGGGTGCGGCCACCGCCACCACGGTTTCCTCACGCAGCTTGAGCGCCTGCGTGTCCGGCCAGTCCGCTTTCCCGAAATGTATCGCCGCATCAAGGGGTTCCGCGGCGAAATCGAACGGCTTGAGCCGGGTCGAGAGGTTGATCGTCACCTCGGGATGGCGGCGGGCGAAATCGGGCAGGCGGGGCACAAGCCAGCGCATCCCGAAGGTGGGCAGGATCGCCAGATCGAGGCTGCCGCCAGCCGGGTTTACGGTCAGCCGCAACGACGCCTGCGTGATCTTTTGCAGGGCATCGCGTATCTCCGCGGCATAGGCCTCTGCCTCGGGCGTGAGCACAAGACGCCGCCCCTGCCGGAATACGAGCGGCTGGCCCAGCTGGGTTTCGAGCGCCTGAAGCTGGCGGCTGACGGCGCCCTGCGTCAGGTCGAGTTCGTCCGCGGCCGCCGTGGCGCTGCCCAGCCGGTCGAGGGTCTCCAGCGCCCGCAAGCTGGCGGTTGACGGCAAAAGGCGTCTTGGGGCAGGGGACATATATGCGTTTCACTCATGGGTTGATGCAGGTTTGTCGCTTTTTCTTACCGAAATTTCCGACTAAACTCCAGAAAACTTGATGTACCGGCATAAGGAGTGACCGAGATGAGCCTCGACGCCCCGCAGATCCGCGCCAAGGACAAGCCCAACCTTGGCACCTTCGACTGGCAAGACCCGTTCCGGCTTGGTGATCAGCTGGCCGAGGACGAGCGCATGATCGCCGAAAGCGCGCGCAGCTTTGCACAGGAGGTGCTGCAGCCGCGGGTCAAGGCCGCGTACGAGGAAGAGGCGGTCGATCCCGGCATATTCCGCGAGATGGGGAATATGGGCCTTCTGGGCACCACCATTCCGGAGGAACATGGCGGTCTGGGCGCCGGATACGTGTCCTACGGACTTGTCGCGCGCGAGATCGAACGCGTGGATTCGGGCTATCGCAGCATGATGAGCGTGCAGTCGAGCCTCGTGATGTATCCCATTCACGCCTATGGCAGCACGGCACAGCGCGAAAAGTACCTGCCCGGTCTGGCCAGTGGCGAGTTGATCGGCTGTTTCGGCCTGACCGAGCCGGATGCCGGCTCGGACCCTGCGGGGATGAAGACCCGCGCGGAAAAGACAGAGACCGGCTATCGCCTGACGGGCTCCAAGATGTGGATCTCCAACAGCCCCATCGCCGATGTTTTCGTTGTCTGGGCCAAGTCCGAGGCGCATGGCGGCAAGATCCGTGGCTTCGTTCTTGAAAAGGGCGCCAAGGGCCTGTCCGCGCCCAAGATCGAGGGCAAGCAGTCGCTGCGTGCCTCCGTCACGGGCGAGATCGTCATGGACGGGGTCGAGGTGGGCGAGGACGCGCTCCTGCCCAATGTCGAGGGGCTCAAGGGGCCGTTCGGCTGCCTCAACCGCGCGCGCTATGGCATCGCGTGGGGCGTGATGGGCGCGGCAGAGTTCTGCTGGCAGGCCGCGCGCCAGTACGGCCTTGACCGGCACCAGTTCGGCCGGCCCCTCGCCAACACCCAGCTTTTCCAGAAGAAACTTGCCGACATGCAGACCGAGATCGCCCTGGGGCTTCAGGCCGCGCTGCAGGTTGGGCGGCTCATGGACGACGCACGGGCCGCGCCCGAGATGATCTCGCTCATCAAGCGCAACAACTGCGGCAAGGCGCTCGACATCGCGCGGATGGCCCGCGACATGCATGGCGGCAACGGGATCTCTGGCGAATACCACGTTGTCCGCCACATGATGAATCTTGAAACGGTGAACACCTATGAGGGGACGCATGACGTTCACGCGCTGATACTGGGGCGGGCGCAAACCGGGCTTCAGGCATTCTTCTGATCCCTCGGCGCGCGTACCGGCTCGTCTTGCGGCGGGCGAAGCCATGCCTTATGAGATGCCCAAGGCCCGGGCGGGGAGTCGTCCCCGCCGGGCCGCATGTATTGGAGTCGGAATGGCGCGACGCAAGAAGATCTACGAGGGCAAGGCAAAGACCCTTTTCGAAGGACCCGAGCCCGGCACGATCGTTCAGTATTTCAAGGATGACGCGACGGCCTACAATGCCGAGAAACAGGATGTTATCGAGGGCAAGGGCGTGCTCAACAACATGTTGAGCGAATACTTCATGTCCGGCCTGACCAATGTCGGCATCCCCAACCATTTCCTCAAGCGGCTGAACATGCGCGAACAGCTTGTGCGCGCCTGCGAGATCGTCCCGCTGGAGGTGATCGTGCGCAACTATGCCGCCGGGTCCATGGCGCAACGGCTGGGAATCGACGAGGGCACGCAACTCCCCCGCCCGATCGTCGAGTACTGCCTCAAGGACGACAAGCTGGGCGATCCGCTGGTCACGGAGGAGCACATAGCCGCCTTCGGCTGGGCCAGCCAGCAGGACATGGATGACATCCTCAGCCTTGCGCTCCGCGTCAACGACTTTCTCTCGGGCGTCATGTACGGCGTCGGCATCCGGCTCGTCGATTTCAAGATCGAGGTGGGCCGCGTCTACGAGGGCGACTATCAGCGCCTGATCGTCGCCGACGAGATCTCGCCCGACAGCTGCCGGTTGTGGGACATCGAGACCGGCAAGAAGCTCGACAAGGACGTGTTCCGCCGCGATCTCGGAAACCTGACGGACGCCTATTCCGAGGTCGCCCGGCGGCTCGGGGTCATGCCCAAGGGCGCGACGCAGATCACGCGGCCGACGTTGATCAACTGAAGGGGCAACGCCATGAAGGCACGGGTGCATGTGATGCTGAAAGACGGGGTGCTGGACCCGCAGGGCGAGGCCGTGCGCCACGCGCTCGTCCAGCTCGGCTTCGAGGGGGTCGACAGCGTCCGGCAGGGCAAGGTGATCGAACTCGACATTGCCGAGACCGACCACGACAAGGCCCGCGCGCAGGTTGCCGAGATGTGTGAAAAGCTGCTCGCCAACACGGTAATCGAAAGCTATTCGGTGGAGCTTGCGTAATGCACGCGGCCGTGATCGTCTTTCCCGGCTCGAACTGCGACCGTGACATGGCCGTGGCCTTTCGCAATGCCGGGGCGCGCGTCTCGATGGTCTGGCACAAGGACACGGAGCTTCCCGCGGGCGTCGATGTGGTCGGCGTGCCGGGCGGGTTTTCATTCGGCGACTACCTGCGCTGCGGGGCCATCGCGGCGAATTCGCCGATCTGCCGCTCGGTCGTCGCCCATGCCGGCCGGGGCGGCTACGTTCTGGGCATATGCAACGGCTTTCAGGTGCTGACGGAAACCGGGTTGCTGCCCGGCGTGCTGCTGCGCAACGCAGGGCTGAAATATATCTGCAAGGCGGTTGGCCTGACGGTCGAGACGACAGACAGCGCCTTCACCTCGGGATATAGGGCCGGAGACACGATCACCTTGCCGATCGCGCACCATGACGGGAATTACTTTGCCGACGACGCTACCCTCAAGCTATTGAACGACGGCGACAGGGTGGCATTCCGCTACACCGAAAATCCCAACGGCTCGGTTCAGGATATCGCCGGCATCCTGTCGGAAAACCGCCGCGTTCTGGGGATGATGCCGCATCCCGAGCGCATGGCCGACCCCGCGCATGGCAACATCGAGGGCCGCACGATGTTCGACTCCCTCGTCGGGGCGCTGCAGGCCGCTTGAGTGCTTGAGGCCCGGAAGCGCGCGGCGTAATCTTTTCACCATGGTCTTGCCCACGCCACATCCGCCGGACAAGGGACCGGGCGGGAAGATGCGCACGCTGAGCTGGCGGGCGCGGCTTTCGCTTGTCGCGCTGATCGTGCTGGCGGTCGTCATCGTGGCGGTAACCAACAGGATGCTGACCGACCGCTTCACCGAGACCACGCGCAACCGGGCCGAACTGCGCCTGGTGCTCTACAGCGGCAACCTGCTCAGCGAGTTGCAGCAAAATGCCATCGTGCCACAGCTGCTCTCGCGGGACCCCGCGCTCATCTCGGCGCTGGCAAGCGGCGATTTCTCGCAATCCTCGCAGCGGCTGATCACCTTTAACGAGGAGATCTCGGCAGCCTCCCTGACCCTGCTGGACAAGGACGGCCGCGTGGTGGCCGCGACGAACCGCGAAACGATCGGCCGCTCCTACGGGGATTCCCCGATATTCGTGGATGCTCTTCGATCGAAAAACAATATTTTCAACATCTTGCAGGATGAAACCGGGCGGTTCAGGTTCTACTATTCCCGCCGGGTCGAAACCCAGAAGGGGCTGGCGGGGGTCATCCTGGTCGAGGTCGGGCTGGGCAAGTACGAACGGGCCTGGGCGGGCATCTCGGACGCGGTGATGGTCACCGACAGCGAGGGGCGGATCATCCTCGCCACCGAGCCGCGCTGGCGGGGCCTGACAGAGAAGGAGGCGCTGGCCAAGGAGCCGCCCTCGAGCGCGATCCAGCGCGCGCTGCAGGCCACCGCGGACTGGAACACGCTGCCGCCGGATGCCTACGTGCAGGGCGAGGCGGTTATGCGCGTGGGCGGGCGCGTGGCCTTTCGCGGATGGCGCATCGCCAGCTTCACCACCTATGCCAGCGTGCGCGAGAAGGTGAACGGCGTACTGGCCATCGAGATCATGTGCTTTGCGATCCTGCTGGCGCTCGCCTTCTACTTCCTGAACCGCAAGGCGACGGTCCGGATGGCCGTTTTCCAGCGCGAGTCGGCGGAGCTTCGCGCACTCAACGCCCGTCTCCAGCGGGAAATCGCCGAACGGCAGAGGGTTCAGGAAAACCTTGCTGTCGCCGAGCAGACGCTGGCGCAAAGTTCCAAACTGGCGGCCCTGGGCGAGATGTCGGCGGCCGTCAGTCACGAACTGAACCAGCCGCTGGCAGCGATGAAGACCTACCTTGCCGGCGCCCGGCTGCTGCTGAACCGCAACCGCCCGGAAGAGGCGCTCGCCTCCTTCCAGCGCATCGACGACCTGCTTGAACGGATGGGCAAGATCACGCGCCAGCTCAAATCCTACGCCCGGCAGAGCGGCGACGAGTTCCGCCCCGTCAACCTGTCGGAGGCGCTGAATTCAGCCCTGTCCATGATGGAGCCGCAACTGCGCCAGCGCGAGGTGAAGATCAACCTGACCCTGCCCGACGAGCCGGTGATCGTCATGGGCGACCAGGTGCGGATCGAGCAGGTGATGGTCAACCTGTTGCGCAACGCGCTCGATGCCACGCAGAACGTGCCCGACGCGGCCATAGACATCCTGCTGGCCGTGGGCGAGACGGCCGTGCTCACGGTGCGTGACAACGGCCCCGGGATCGAGGACATCGAGAACCTGTTCGAACCCTTCTACACCACCAAGCATCCCGGCGAAGGCGTCGGGTTGGGGCTGGCCATTTCCTCGGGCCTCGTGGCAGAGATGGGCGGGCGGCTGACCGCGCGCAATGCAACAGATGGCGGCGCCGTTTTCGAGATGCAGGTGCCGATCCTGCCCGACGGGGCCGATGCGAGCGGTCGCCCCGCCGCCGAATAGCAGGCCCATCAAGCGAGAGAGACCAACAATGCCGAGCGCCATGAAAATCGCCATCATCGACGACGAACGGGACATGCGCCAGTCAATCAGCCAATGGCTGGCGCTGTCGGGCTACGACACGGAGGCATTCGCGTCGGCCGAGGCGGCGCTGGAGGTTCTGGGGCCGGATTACCCGGGCATCGTGATCACCGACATCAAGATGCCCGGCATGAACGGCATGCAGTTCCTCAAGAAGCTGATGGGCACAGACTCCAGCCTGCCCGTCATCATGATCACCGGCCACGGCGATGTGCCCATGGCCGTGGAGGCGATGCGGGTGGGGGCCTTCGATTTTCTCGAAAAGCCCTTCAACCCCGAGCGCATGAACGAACTTGCCAAAAAGGCCGCGAGTGCGCGGCGCATGACGCTCGACGCGCGTGCGCTGCGGCGCGAGCTCAGCGATGGCGGCCAGTTGATGAAAAAGCTCATCGGCTCAAGCCCGGTCATGGAACGGCTCAAGGAGGACATCCTCGATCTGGGACAGGCCGACAACCACGTCCTGATCGAGGGCGAGACCGGCACCGGCAAGACACTGGTTGCCCATGCCCTGCACGCGGTCGGCGCGCGGGCGGGCAAGAAATTCGTGCTGGTATCATGCTCCGCCCACGAGGAAGACGCGCTGATGAAGCGCCTTTTCGGCCCGGTGCAGCCCGAGGACAGCCAGCTGCCCGCCGTCGAGGAGGCACGCGGCGGCACGCTGGTGCTGGAGGATATCGAGACGCTGAGCGAGGCGGCGCAGAGCCGGTTGTTGAGCTTCATCAACGAAGAGGGCACCCCGCCCGAGGTGCGCATCGTGGCGATCTCGAACATGCAGGAGCAGAACCGCACCTGCGAGGACGCACTGCGCCCCGACCTGTTCTACCGTCTCGGCAGCCTGCGCCTGACGGTGCCGACGCTGCGGCAACGTGGCGAAGACGTGCTCACCCTTTTCTCCGCGTTCACCGAACAGTTCGCCGAGGATTACGGCTGTGCCGCGCCACAGGTGAACGCGCAGGAGGCCGCGCAGCTCTTGCAGGCCCCGTGGCCGGGCAATGTGCGCCAGTTGATCAACGTGGCCGAGCGGGCCGTGCTGCAGACCCGCCGCGGCAGCGGCACGATCGCGTCACTGCTGATGTCGGACCACCAGGAGATGCAGCCGGTGATGACCACCGAGGGCAAGCCGCTGAAGGAATACGTCGAGGCGTTCGAGCGGATGCTGATCGACAACACGATGCGTCGGCACAAGGGGTCAATCGCCGCGGTCATGGACGAGTTGTGCCTGCCGCGCCGGACCTTGAACGAAAAGATGGCCAAGTACGGCCTGCAGCGGTCGGATTACCTCTAGGGGCTGACCGCGCCGCCGGCGCTGCCCATTTTGTCATTGTATTTCGCCCCCGGAACGCTTTAATGTTGTGAAATGCGCCGGGGTTGGTCCCGGCGGCACCGAGTTTCGCTGTTTCAGACAATTGCCGGACGTGCTTTCCGCAGCTCTGAACAGACCGATTGGGCCCGCCAAGGATGGGCCACCCGCATGCCAGCACACCGTTCCGATCGGGTCGTGCCGGCCCCGAGTTGGCCCGTGACGGGCCGGAGAAGAAGAACCGCGATGAGGCGCGCGAGACCGATACAGGCTTTGACCATTGGCACCGTGTGCGGTGCAGGGTCTCGATCGTGTGCAGTCGCCCCCAGACAAAAGCCGCCCGTGTGCGCTGTCCCCGCCCGCCGAAGGTTCGCCCTCGGCTTGTCGGGACCGGCCGGCAGAGCGCGGCTGAGAAGCAGGACATGTCAAAGAAAATGCTCATCGACGCCACCCACGCGGAGGAAACCCGCGTCGTGGTGGTCGACGGAAACAAGGTCGAGGAATTCGACTTTGAATCCGAGAACAAGCGGCAACTTGCCGGCAACATCTATCTGGCCAAGGTAACACGGGTCGAGCCGTCACTTCAGGCGGCTTTCGTGGATTACGGGGGGAACCGCCACGGTTTCCTCGCGTTTTCCGAGATCCACCCCGACTACTACCAGATCCCGGTGGCCGACCGCGAGGCGCTGCTGGAGGAAGAACGCGCCTATGCCGAGGAGCAGCAGGCCCGCGAGGAGAGCGAGGACAAACCCGCCAAGCCGTCGCGCCGTCGGTCCTCCAAGAGCAAGGCGGCCAAGACGGAAACCGACGACGCCGTGACCACCTCCGACGAGATTTCGGGGATGGAAACCATCGAGCTTGATGCAGAGTCCGAGGCCGAGGCCGCCGCGCCCGGCGAGGGCCTGTCGCCCATGGAAACCGTCCCCGAAACCCCGGTCGAAGAGCCCGGGAGCACGGAAGGCGAAACGTCCGAGGATGATCAGCCGCAAACCGGGGCAGGGGAGGCCGGACCCGAACAGGCGCCCGCCGCCGCGGACACGCAACAGCGCGCCGCGGCGCCGGCCGATACCGGCGGTGAAGCCGCCAAGAACGGGCACGGCGGCAACGGGTCTGCGCCGTCGGGACGCAAGCGGGCCGATGCGGCGTCCAAGGACGACATGATCGAGTCTGTCGCGGACGACGATGACAGCGAGGATATCCGTCCCCCCCGCAAGCCGCGCCCGCGCAAGTACAAGATCCAGGAAGTCATCAAGGTGCGCCAGATCCTGCTGGTGCAGGTGGTCAAGGAAGAGCGCGGCAACAAGGGCGCGGCGCTGACCACCTATCTCAGCCTTGCCGGCCGCTACTGCGTGCTGATGCCCAACACCGCCCGCGGCGGCGGCATATCCCGCAAGATCACCAACGCCGCCGACCGCAAGAAGCTCAAGCAGATCGCATCCGAGATCATCGTGCCCCGCGGCGCCGGCCTGATCGTCCGTACGGCTGGCGCCAAGCGCACGAAGGCCGAAATCAAGCGCGACTACGAGTATCTGCAGCGGCTTTGGGAACAGATCCGCGAGCTGACGCTCAAATCCATCGCGCCTGCGCAGATCTACGAGGAAGGCAACCTGATCAAGCGGTCGATCCGCGACCTGTACAACCGCGAGATCGACGAGGTGCTGGTCGAGGGCGAGGCGGGATACCGCGTGGCCAAGGACTTCATGAAGATGATCATGCCGTCCCATGCCAAGAACGTGAAGCACTACCAGGATCAACTTCCGCTCTTCGCCCGTTACCAGGTCGAAAGCTATCTCAGTTCGATGTTCAACCCGACGGTGCAGCTCAAGTCGGGCGGTTACATCGTCATCGGCGTGACCGAGGCGCTGGTTGCCATCGATGTCAACTCGGGCCGCGCCACCCGCGAGGGCTCGATCGAGGAGACGGCGCTCAAGACCAACCTGGAGGCGGCCGAGGAAATCTCTCGCCAGCTTCGGCTGCGTGATCTTGCCGGGCTGATCGTGATCGATTTCATCGACATGGACGAGCGCAAGAACAATGCCGCCGTCGAGAAGCGCCTCAAGGAAAAACTGAAGTCGGATCGCGCGCGGATACAGGTCAGCCGCATCTCGGGGTTCGGCCTGCTGGAGATGAGCCGCCAGCGCCTGCGTCCGGGCATGATCGAGGCCACCACCCAGCCATGCCCGCACTGCCACGGCACCGGGCTTATCCGGTCGGATGACAGTCTCGCGCTCTACATACTGCGCCAGCTGGAAGAGGAAGGGGTGCGCCGCCGCTCGCGCGAGGTTCTGGTCAAGTGCCCCGTGAGCATTGCGAATTTCCTGATGAACCACAAGCGCGAGCATGTCGCGCGGATCGAGGCGCGGTACGGGTTGTCGATCCGGATCGAGGGCGACCCGGTGCTGATCAGCCCCGATTTCACCATCGAGAAATTCAAGACCGCGACCCGCAAGGTCGCCGAGGCCGCGCCGGTTGTCTCCGTCGACAGCTCGCCGGTCGCGGACGTGCCCGAGGAAGAAGCCGAGGACGTCACCGAAACTGCCGCTCCCGACAAGACCGAGAGCGAGGGCGAGGGCGAAGCAGAGGGCAAGCCCAAGAAACGCCGCCGCCGGCGCCGCCGCCGCTCGAAATCTCGGTCGGGCAACGCGAACGAGCAGGCGAACGGGGAAACCGCGGCCGCCGACACGCAGGAGCCTGCAGACGCATCGACCGACAGCGAACCCGCCGGTGAACAGGCACCCGCCGACGCGCCCGCCGAAACGCCCGAAACCGCGGCACCCGCAGATAGTGCCGCCGAGAAACCCAAGCCGAAGCGCACGCGCAAGCCGAGGGCCTCGTCCAAGAAGAAGGCCGAGGAAACCGCGGAGCCGTCAGGCGAGGCAAAACCCGCCGAAACCGACACGCCGGCGGCCGGCCCTGATGCGAATGCCGATGCGGCCGACGCGGCGGACGAACAGAAACCGGCGGAACCAGAAAAGGCCAAGAAGAAGCCCCGGTCGCGAAAGAAAAAGACGGACGGGCCCGCAGAGGAGGCGGCAGAGGCCGCTAGCGACGCCGAAGCGGCACCGACGGAAGACACGCCGCAAGACGATAGCCCGGCCCCTGAACCGGCTGCATCCAAACCGGCACCAGAGCCGGAGACGCAGACACCGGAGCCAAGCCGCGAGCAACCGGCAGAGGCCGAGCCGGAGCCCGCGCACGCCGGTGCCGAGTCTGCCGAGGCAAAACCAAAGCCCAAGCGGCGGGGGTGGTGGTCGATCGGCCGCTGAGCCGTCGACGTCAGATACGTGCTGTCCCGGCCCGCGGTGGCCGGGACACGCTGACCGCCCTGCCGCGACCGGTCAGGTGCCTGCCGTGCCCTTGGCGCGTTTGCGTACGCGGAAAACGTTGTAACCCTCGCATTCCGCCAGCCCCAGATATTCTTCTCCCGACTCCGCGCAGAAATGCTGAACATCGACCACGGCCGCGGGGTCGTCGGCCCAGAGTTGAACGACACTGCCGGGCGTCAGCGCCTTCAGCCGTTTGCGCAGCTTGAGGACCGGCAGCGGACATAGCAGGCCACGGGCGTCGAGTGTCTCTTGGCAGGTCATGTCCGCGGCATAATCGCCCCGTAACGGCCTGTCCACAGGGTTGTGACATCTGGCCCCGTGACCCGGCGCAACCGATGGTCTATGTCATCGACATGTTCGGAATCGAAATCATCGACGCGGCGCTCCTGCCCGCCATGACCGTGGCGCTCGTGGCCGGGATCATTTCGTTTCTCAGCCCGTGCGTCTTGCCCATCGTGCCACCCTACCTCGCCTATATGAGCGGGGTCACGGTCAGCGACCTGTCAGCCTCGGGGCGGCCCCGATCGCGCGCGGTCGTGCCGGCGCTCTTCTTCGTGCTGGGGCTTTCGACGGTATTCCTGTTCCTTGGCTTCGCGGCCTCCGCGGCCGGCGTGGCCCTGTTGAAGTATCAAAGTTATTTCAACGTGGTCGCGGGTATCGTCGTGATGGTGTTCGGTGCGCATTTCGTGGGCGTCTTCCGTATCGGGTTCCTCGACCGGGAGGCACGCGTGGACGCGGGTGACCGGGCGGGCACATCGTTCGGTGCGTATGTGCTGGGTCTGGCCTTTGCCTTTGGCTGGACACCGTGCATCGGCCCGCAGCTCGGGGCGATCCTGTCGCTCGCGGCAGCCGAGGCGTCGGTGACCCGTGGCACGGTCCTGTTGGCCGTCTACGCCGCGGGGCTCGGGGTGCCGTTTCTGCTGGTTGCCGCGTTCTTGCCGCGTCTTGGCGGGCTGATGACATGGATGAAACGGCACATGGAGCAGATCGAGCGCGTGATGGGCCTGCTGTTGTGGACGATCGGGCTTTTGATGCTCACCGGCGGTTTCTCGGCATTCTCCTACTGGCTTCTGGAAACGTTCCCATCGCTGGCGGCACTCGGCTGAGCCGCGCCATCCTTTTCGACCGACCACGTCTTACTCTTGCCCGAATGGCACGCTAGGCTGTGCGCCAAGACGAGGTGAGGCATGAGCAGCTGCCCGATATCGACGGTGCACCGCCGGCGCGTTTTCTACGTGCCGGGTTACGACCCGATACACCCCCGCCGCTACCGCGAGCTCTACCGCAAGGAGGCTGCGGAACAGGCGAGAATATCGGCGTATGATATTGATATAAAATCGAAACATGGGGGCGGGCGATATGGCTGGAACGTCACGGCAGACATCGAGGGCGCGCAGGTCCGAGCCGAGTTCGAGGTTCTGGTCTGGTCCGATATCGTGCGGGACAGCATGGAACAGGGCATATTGGGAACCTACGTTCAACTCGTCAGAACGGCGTGGGTCTACATCGCCTCCGGCGCGTTGTTCCGGCTGGGCGGGTTGCGCAAAGGGCCGGTGATCGCCGCGCTCTACCCGGTCGCGTTCCTGCTGGCGCAGCTGGCCATTGCACTTCTTCTGGCCTGGGTCCTGGGGCGCTTTCTGGCGCTTTTGCACCCCTGGCTGGCCTGGGCAGGGCTGGCCATGGTGCCGCCGGTGCTGGAATGGTTCCGGCGCAGGGACAACAAGTTCTTTGCCTATTACCTGATGCATGATTACGCCTATTCCGCGCGGCACCGGGGCGCCGAGCCGCCCGAGCTGCGCGCGCGAATGGCCGAGTTCGCCGACGAGATCGCCGCGGCGCTGGAAACCGACGTCGACGAGGTGCTGGTCGTTGGCCATTCCTCCGGCGCGCACCTGGCCGTATCGGTGCTGGCCGACGTCATCCGTGACGGCCGGGTGCGCAAGGATGGCCCGGTGCTGTCATTCCTGTCGCTGGGGCAGGTTGTGCCGATGGTGTCGTTCCTGCCCGGGGCGCACCGCCTCCGGGGGGATCTTGCCTATCTCTGCACGCGGCAAGAACTGACATGGGTGGACGTAACGGCGCCAGGTGACGGTTGCGCCTTCGCGCTGTGCGACCCCGTGGCGGTCAGCGGTGTGGCGCCGGAAACCGGCAAGCGCTGGCCGCTGGTCCTGTCCGCCGCGTTCACCCGCACGCTGAGCCAGGCACGCTGGCGCGCGCTGCGCTGGCGCTTCTTCCGCCTGCATTTCCAGTATCTTTGCGCCTTCGACCAGCCCGGCGACTACGATTATTTCCGCATTACGGCCGGTCCGAAGACCCTTGGCCAGCGGTTCGCGGAGCGCGCCCCGTCGCCGAGCCGGATCGAACGGCCCGCCGCCGGATACACCGGGGTCGCGCCGTGACGCGGCCGCCCAAACCCCCCGCGCGCGAGGGGCGCGTGTCACTGGCACGCTACATGCGCCTGTTCCGGCAGGACATCCTCTCGGCGCAGCCCGCGCGGCTTTACCGGGCGTGGATGGCGGAATTCCGTACGCCTTTCTTCCGCTCGTTCCTGTGCAACCAGCCGTCTCTTGTCGATCTGGTGCTGAAGGACCGGCCCGACGATTTCCCGAAATCGAACCGTATCCGAGAGGGGCTCCGCCCGCTTCTGGGGAATTCGGTTTTCGTTACCAACGGCGCGACGTGGAAGCGGCAGAGGCGCATCATCGATCCCGCTTTCGAGGGCGGCCGCCTGCGCGACACCTTTCCGGCAATGCGCGCGGCGGGGCAGGGCGCCGTGCAGCGGGTCGGACTCAAGGCTGACGGCCAGCCCGTTGAAATCGAGGAAGAAACAAGCCATGCGGCGGCGGATGTCATTTTCCGGACGCTGTTTTCCATCCCGATCGAACACGACGTGGCGCGGCAGGTCTTCGAGCAATTCCGCGACCACCAGCGCACGCAACCGGTTCTCAACCTCGGCGCCTTGATACCCTTGCCGGGGTGGTTGCCACGCCTCCACCGCCGCCGCACGCGCGAGACGGCCGCGACCATCCGCCGCCTAATCACGCGGCTCACAATCGATCGCATGACGGCGATCGCGGCGGGCGAGGCGCCCGACGACCTGGCCACGAAGATCATGACAACGGTTGACCCCCAAACCGGTGACTGCTTCGACACAGAAGAGATGGTCGACCAGGTCGCTATCTTCTTTCTGGCCGGCCATGAAACCAGCGCCTCGGCGCTGGCCTGGGCGCTTTACATGCTCGCACTTCATCCCGAATGGCAGGACCGGCTGGCGCATGAGGCGGCCGAGGTCTGCGGGCCGGATGGCCCGTCCTTCGCGGATGTGGGCCGGCTTAGGGTGGCGCGCGATGTCTTCCGCGAGACGTTGCGGCTCTATCCGCCCGTGCCCATGATGGTGCGCGAGGCGGCCTGCCCCGAGCGCTTTCGCGACCGCGACGTGCCCCGCGGCAGCCAGATCGTGCTCAGCCCATGGCATCTGCACCGGCACGAGCGGCTCTGGGACCGCCCCGACGATTTCGACCCCGGCCGCTTCGCGACCGAGAACGGACGAACCTGCCTGCGCGAGGCATATATCCCGTTTTCCGCGGGCCAGAGGGTCTGCACAGGTGCCGGTTTCGCGATGATGGAAGGGCCGCTTATACTGGCCATGCTGGTACGGGCGTATCGCTTCGCGCAGGCCCCCGGCCGGCCGGCGATGCCGGTGGCGCATCTGACCGTGCGGGGCAAGGACGGGATTTGGCTGAAGATCACGCCACGCGAACGATGACAACCCGCCACGGGCCGGGACAAATGCCACTTTCCGCATCCACGCGATGCGGGTTCGGCCCCTTCGCAGCGGGCGTGAAGCTTCAGAACCAGCTCTGTACGCCGCGCGCCGCACCCGAGATGTCACGGCCGATCCCGTCGACCGTTGCGCAACCCGACAGCGCCGCCGCGATCAGCGTCAAAGCAACCAGCCTTTTCATGGCGTCCAACCTCGTGGTTTTCTCTGCCTGTCTTATTCTTTTGCCTCGTGCCACCAGACCACGGGAAGGAACCAGACTCCATCCCCGTAGACGGGCAGGTTTTCCTCTGGATACTTCAATTCGTCCAGATGGGCAATGCGCCCCACGGAATAGCGGTGAATCGGGATGACGTAGCGGCCTGAAATCAACACGCGGTCGAGCGCGCGGACAGCTGACACGAATTCCGCACGGCTGGTCGAGGACAGCATTTCGTCGATCATCGCGTCCGCCGCCGGCGAGGTCATCCCCATCAGGTTGCGGCTGCCGGGCTCGTCGGCGGCCTGCGAGCCCCAGTAGAAGCGCTGCTCGTTGCCGGGGCTGAGGGACACGGCCCGGCGCATGAAGGTGATGTCGAAATCGAAGTTGCGCTCGCGGGCGCGGTACTGGGCGCTGTCGACCGTCTCGATCCGCAACGCGATACCAAGACGCCGCAGGGCCTGCGCATAGATTTCCATGTAGGTGCTGACCTGCGCGAGCAGCGCGTCCTGACGCAGCAGCACGGAGAGCCGGAGCGGACGCCCCTCGGCGTTCTTGAGCACGCCCTCCTGAACGGTCCAGCCCGCGCGGGCCAGCAACTCAAGCGCGGTGCGGATATTGCCGCGGTTGCGCTTGGTGCCGTCGCCCTGCGGCAGCTCGTAGCCCTCGAGCGCACCGGGCAGCAGGCTGTCGGCATAAGGCGCCAGCAGCTCGCGCACGCGGCCCTCGGCCGGCCCCTGGCGCATGGCCAGTTCGGAATTGGAGAAGTACGAGCTGATACGCGGCTGCCGTCCGCCCGTAAGCGTGTCGTTGACATATTCGAAATTGAACGCGTGGATCAGCGCCGAACGCACGCGCCAGTCGTCCAGCGGCGCGCGCCGGGTATTGAAAACGAAGCCGGTCATGCCCGACGGCTTGCCGTGGGGAATTTCCGACTTCACGATCTCGCCGCGCTCCACCGCGGGGAAATCGTACTGCGTTTCCCACCGTTCGGCGTTGAACTCGCGGATGTAGGACAGCGCCTGTGCCTTGAACGCCTCCTGCAGCACGGTGTTGTCGCCGTAGAATTCGATGCGGATCTCGTCGAAATTGTGTGTGCCGCGCCGGAAGGGCAAATCGCGCCCCCAGTAATCCGGATCGCGCCGCAGGGTCACGTGCCGGCCCACCTCGTAGTCGGCCACCGTGTACGGCCCGGACCCGACCGGGACATCCTCGATGCTGGCGTCGGCGAACGGCTTGTCCTGCCATTGGGATTTTTTCAGGATCGGCCGCAGCCCGGCGATGAGAGCCAGCTCGCGGTCGGCCGTGTTGAAGGTGATCCGCACGCGGCGCGGGCCGGGGGACTCGATGCGCGCGACCTTGGACCAGAACGCCCGGTAGCGGGGGTGCCCGTCCTCGCCGAGCGTCCGGTAGGACCAGATCACGTCCTCCACCGTAACCGGCGTGCCGTCGGAAAACGCCGCCTTCTTTCTCAGGGTGAATTCGACCCATTCGCGGTCAGGCCCCGTCTCCACCGATTCGGCCAGCAGGCCGTAAAGCGTGAACGGCTCGTCCCGCGAGCGGCCCATGAGCGATTCGTGGGTAAAGAATCGGAGCTGCCAGGGGGCCTCGCCCTTGAGGGTGAACGGGTTCAGCGTGTCGAATCCGCCCACGTTCCCCGTCACCACGCGCCCCCCTTTGGGCGCCTCCGGGTTGGCATATGGCAGCGACACAAAATCCGGTGGCAGGGCGGGGTCGCCGTACATAGCTATGCCATGGGCCGGCTCCCCGAAGGCGGATTGGGCGAAGATTAAAAGGCCGATACCGGCCAGCGTGGCCCGCATCCGGGCGAAAAAATGTGGTCTCATTCCGGCAACAATCCCGTATCGCCCTTGTTTGCACCGACGAGACGGTAAAGCCGGATTCACGCCTTTTCAAACTTTTAGCTTGGATCGTGGCGCCAGATTGCTTATAAAGGACCCACTGCTCGATAGGTTTCTTGCCTGTATGAAACCTGCCTCAATAACTGAACGCCGGCCTCGTGCCGGCGTTTTTTTTTGGTGTGCAGACACCCCGGGACACGGGGCGCGTCAGTACTTGGACGGCACGTAGAGCTTGTCCGGCAGAACGCGGCGTTCGTAGTCGGAGTTGTAGACGCGCTCAGGCAGCGTGATCTCCTCGTGGTCCACGGGTTCGTAGGGGATCAGGCTGAGCAGGTGATCGATGCAGTTCAGGCGCGCGCGCTTCTTGTCATTGCCCTCGACGATGTACCACGGCGCCTCGGGAATATTGGTGCGCTCCAGCATCTCCTCCTTGGCCTTGGTGTAGGCTTCCCACTTGACCCGGCTCTGAAGGTCCATGGGGCTGAGCTTCCATTGCTTGAGGGGGTCGTGGATGCGCATGAGAAAGCGCAGTTGCTGTTCCTCGTCGGTGATGGAGAACCAGTACTTCACAAGACGGATGCCCGACCGGACGAGCATGCGCTCGAATTCCGGCACGTCGTTGAAGAAGTCCTCGATCTGCCGGTCGTCGGCAAAGCCCATGACGCGCTCCACGCCGGCGCGGTTGTACCACGACCGGTCGAACAGCACGATCTCGCCGCCGGCCGGCAGGTGCGGCACGTAGCGCTGGAAATACCATTGCGTCTTTTCGCGGTCCGACGGGGCGGGCAGGGCCACCACGCGCACCACGCGCGGATTGAGACGCTGCGTTATGCGCTTGATGACACCGCCCTTGCCGGCGCTGTCGCGCCCCTCGAAAATGACCACGATCTTTTCGCCGGTGGCCTGCACCCAGTCCTGCAACTTGATGAGTTCCGACTGAAGCGTCAGCAGCTTGACGAAATAGTCCTTGCGCTCCAACGACGGCGGGTGCGCCTGACGGTAGATCCGACGGATTTCCATCGACAGGGCCGGCTCCGAGATTTCCAGCTCGTAATCCTCGTCAAGCGTGTCGGCGAGTTCGGAGGCCAACCAGTCCGCCGCGCCGCCCGTCTCGGTGTCGTCGTTCATCGCATCCTCCTGAAAAGCGCCAGCCATCTCCTTGATGCCCGTGTCGCGGCGGGACCGCAACGATTACGTGATTTCGTGACTCAAGGCCGCATCGGGGCATTTATTTCGCAGCTGCAGCATGGCAGGGTCCGCGCAAAGGAAGTGCGCGGAGGAAGAAGATGTCAGTCGAAGGCAAAACCGTGATCGTGACCGGGTCCAATTCCGGCATCGGGCTGGGCGTGGCAAGGGAATTCGCCCGCGCGGGCGGCCGGGTCGTGTTGAATTCCT
The DNA here is from genome assembly GCF_044472985.1 of Roseovarius salis. Lineage (NCBI taxonomy): Bacteria > Pseudomonadati > Pseudomonadota > Alphaproteobacteria > Rhodobacterales > Roseobacteraceae > Roseovarius > Roseovarius salis. Next base: position 28,563 of record NZ_JBISDG010000019.1, read on the forward strand.
TCACCGATACCGAGGAGGATCACAAGCTCGCCCGGGAGATGGGCAGCGAGTTCGGAACCGAGGTCCGCTACGTGCAGGCCGACATGTCGAACCCGGCGCAATGCCGCGGGCTGATCGAGGCGGCCGGTGGCTGCGACATCCTCGTGAACAATGCCGGTATCCAGCATGTCGCGCCGATTCCCGAGTTTCCTCAGGAGAAGTGGGACGCGATCCTCGCCATCAATCTCAGCTCGGCTTTCCACACAACCGCCGCGGCCCTGCCCGTGATGCGCGAGCGGGGCTGGGGGCGGGTCGTCAACATCGCCTCGGCACACGGGTTGACGGCAAGCCCGTTCAAATCGGCCTACGTGGCGGCCAAGCACGGGATCGTGGGCTTTACAAAGGTCACCGCGCTCGAGACCGCCGAGGAACCCATCACCGCCAACGCGATTTGCCCCGGCTACGTGCTGACACCGCTGGTGGAGGCGCAGATTCCCGACACGATGAAGGAGTACGGCATGGAGCGCGAGCAGGTGATCCGCGAGGTCATGCTCCAGCGCCAGCCATCAAAGGAGTTCGCAACCGTCGAACAGATCGGTGGAACCGCGCTCTACCTGTGTTCGGAGGCAGCCGCGCAAGTGACGGGCACCACGATCAGCGTCGATGGTGGCTGGACGGCGCTGTAACGGGATTCGAACCGCCGGCGCGCGCCGACGGGGTGGGGGTTTCACCCCCACACCCCCGAGGGTATTTGACCCAAGAAGAAAAGGGGCCGCGCGATGAAACGTATCAACCTTGCCCTGCAAGGCGGTGGCGCGCATGGCGCCTTCACCTGGGGGGTACTCGACCGGGTGCTAGAGGAACCCGACATCGAGATCGCCGCGATCTCGGGCACCTCGGCCGGCGCGTTGAACGGGGCCGCGGTAAAGGCGGGATGGCTTGAGAACGGCCGCGCCGGCGCGCGGGCCCATCTCGACTGGCTGTGGGCACAGATGGGCGCGATCGGCGACATGCGCCTTGCGGCATGGATGTCGGGCACGCCGGTCATGCCGGGACATGTGGCCGACATGCTGGAGATGTCGCCGCAGTTTCACATGGCCGACGCGATGACGCGGATCGTCTCGCCCTATGCCTACGGACCGTTCTACCGCAACCCGCTGGAGCGTGTCGCGCGTGCCTTCGAGTTCGACAAGGTCTGCGCCGCGGAGGGGCCGCGGCTCTTTGTCGGGGCGACCAACGTGCATACCGGCAAGATTCGCGTTTTCACCGGCGACGACATCTCGACGGAGAGCCTGCTGGCCTCGGCCTGTCTGCCCACGCTCTTTCAGGCGGTGGAGATCGACGGGGCGCATTACTGGGACGGCGGCTATACCGGCAACCCGGCGTTGTTCCCGCTTTTCGAGGCCGGGCTGCCCGCCGACATCGTCATCGTCAACATCAACCCGCTGGAACGGCCGGAGGTGCCGCGCGGGCCGCAGGACATCCAGAACCGCATAAACGAGATCAGCTTCAACTCTTCGCTGCTGCGCGAACTGAGAGCCATCAATTTCGTCCAACGCCTGCTGGACGCCGGCAGGGTGGAGGAGGGCGCGATGAAGCGCGTCTTCGTTCACATGATCGCCGATGACGCCTTGATGCGCGAGCTGTCCGTGGCCACCAAGCTGGTGCCGACTCCGCTGACGCTGGGACGGCTGAAAACGGCGGGGCGGCAGGCGGCGGAACGATTTCTGGAGGACCACGGCGCCGCCCTGAACAGTCACGGCACGGTTGATATCGACGCCACCTGCAACGGCTAGGCCGGCAGCACGGCCCGCCCGGACGGGGCCGGGGCGCTCGTTCAGGCCGCTCGGCCGGGCAGGGGCGTTTCGTCCTGCTGCTGCTGGCCGGGATAGACCAGCCCCGCCGAGATGACCAGCTTGGCGGCGTCCTCCACCGACATGTCCAGTTCGATCACGTCCTCCCGCGGGAGGAACAGCAGGAAACCGCTTGTTGGATTGGGCGTGGTCGGCAGGAAAACGGAGAGCATGTCGCTGCCGGTTTCGGCCTTCTGCACCAGTTCACCCTTGGCCGTGGTGGAGATGAAGGCGATGGCCCAGATACCCTTGCGCGGGTACTGGATGAGGCACGCCTTCTCGAAGCTGCGCTCGCTCTGGGCGAACACTGTCTCGGCGATCTGCTTCACCCCCGAATAGATCGAGCGCACGACGGGCATCCGGTCGACGAGCGATTCCCCGAAGCGGATGAGAGACTTGCCGATCAGCCCCTTGGCCACCCAGCCCACGACGATGGTGAACAACAGGAAAATGATGACACCGACGCCGCGCAGGTTGATCCCGATATATTCCTCGGGGCGGAAGCGCGCGGGGACGAGAGGCAGCACGACACTGTCGACCCATCCCATGAGCGTCCAGACGAGCCAGATCGTCAGCCCGACCGGGGCGATCACCACGATGCCCGTCAGGAAGCTGGCCCGGACCCCCGAAAACGGGCCCGGTTTCTTGGTGGGATGCGGATCTTCGTCGAAGGGAGTATTCATGCGCCTGGTCTGCCGCGTTCGGACCGCTGACATGTAAGCACATTCTGCGGCTTGAGCAATGGGGTTGGCCGTGCGGGCAGGGGTTGCACGCGCCCCGTGTTGAGTTTATAGGCACGCCATTCACTCCGCAGGCACGGGCGGGCCGCCCGGGGGAGACATCCCCGGCTGTCCACCGGTTGAAGCGATCCGCTTCTCATCCCGTGCCGAGGCGCAAACCGGAAAGGAAACAGGACCATGGCTCTACCAGAGTTCACCATGCGCCAGCTGCTGGAAGCTGGCGTGCATTTCGGCCACCAGACGCGGCGCTGGAACCCCCGCATGGGCGAGTTCATCTACGGGGCGCGCAACGGCATTCATATCGTCGACCTGACCCAGACCGTGCCGATGCTGGACGCGGCGCTGAACGCGATTCGCGAATGTGTCGCCAAGGGCGGGCGCGTCTTGTTCGTGGGCACCAAGCGGCAGGCGAGCCAGCCGATCGCGGATGCCGCCGAGAAATGCGCGCAGTATTACATGAACCACCGTTGGCTGGGCGGCACGCTGACCAACTGGCAGACGGTTTCGAAATCGATCCAGCGTCTGGCCCACATCGACGAGGTGCTGGACGCCGGCGCCGAGGGTATGACCAAGAAAGAGCGTCTCGGCATGGAGCGCGAGCAGGAGAAGCTGCAGGCCAGCCTGGGCGGGATCCGCGAAATGGGCGGGCTGCCCGACATGCTCTTCGTGATCGACGTCAAGAAAGAGGCGTTGGCGGTTGCCGAGGCCAAGAAGCTGGGCATCCCGGTCGTTGCCGTGGTGGACACCAACTGCTCGCCCGAGCGGGTCGATCACATCATCCCAGGCAATGACGACGCGGCGCGCGCCATCGCGCTTTACTGCGATCTCGTCAGCCGGGCAGCGCTCGACGGCATGTCCGCCCAGCTTGGCGCCGCGGGCGTCGATGTTGGCGCGATGGAAGAGGCCCCGACCGAAGAGGCCGCCGCCGAGGACGCCCCGGTCGAGGGCTGAGACGTTTCACGAAACTGACATGGGCGGCGCGCTAATGCGCCGCCGTATCCCTTGAAGACTTGAGGAGAGCCAGCATGGCGATCACAGCAGCAATGGTGAAGGAACTGCGCGACAGCACCGGCGCAGGCATGATGGATGCGAAGAAGGCACTGACGGAAACCGATGGTGACATGACGGCCGCAATCGACTGGCTTCGCACGAAAGGGCTGGCCAAGGCCGCCAAGAAATCCGGCCGGACGGCCGCCGAGGGGCTCGTCGCCGTCAAGGTGGACGGCGGCAAGGGCGTGGCCGTCGAGGTCAACTCCGAGACCGACTTCGTTGCCAAGAACGCGGAATTCCAGGCGATGGTGGCCGACATCGCCAGTGTCGCACTGGACGTGGCGGATGTTGACGCGCTGAAAGACGCTGATCTCGGCGGCAAGAGCGTGGCCGACACGATCACCGACAAGGTGGCCACGATCGGAGAGAACATGTCGTTGCGCCGCATGGCCAAGGTAGAGGGCGAGACGGTCGTCTCCTACGTTCACAACGCGGTCACCGACGGCATGGGAAAGATCGGCGTGCTGGTCGCGCTGAGCGGCGGCGACGCGGGCTTTGGCAAGCAGGTCGCCATGCACATCGCGGCGACCAATCCCGCGGCGCTCGACGAGGCGTCACTTGATCCGGAAATCGTCGAGAAGGAGCGCCAGATCCAGATGGAGATCGCCCGCGAGTCCGGCAAGCCCGAGAACATCATCGAGAACATGATCAAGGGCCGCATGAAGAAATTCATGTCCGAGGTGACGCTTCTTGGCCAGTCCTTCGTGATCAACCCCGATCAGACCGTGGCCGAGGCCGCCAAGGAAGCCGGGGCAGAGCTCATCGGTTTCGTGCGCTTCGAAGTGGGCGAGGGGATCGAAAAGAAGGAAGAAGACTTCGCAGCCGAGGTGGCGAAAGCCGCCGGAAGCTGAACAATACCCGCATTAGCAATGCCTTGCGGCGCCTCCCCCGGGACACGGGGTGAGGCGCCGTTTTTTTAGGGACACCCGGCGGTACACGTGACGATTCGTCCAGACGGGTTGGACGGCGCTGCCCGGGACAGGACAGCGCCGTAGACCCGCTGCAACCATGGGGATGATTTGACAGCGGGAAGTCGAGTGCCGACCGCTAGCCCGACCAATAGGGCTGGCGGCCGACAATGAAAGGATCGCAGTGCCCTGGAATTGCAGGGGTACGCTCCAGTGTTCCTTGGCTCGAAGCCACCACTCACGGAACCCGACAATTCTGCAATGTGTTATAAATACGGAAAAGTACGGAATTCCTTACCCAAGATAATTTTAATACGAAATTAGAGGCTTAGCGCGAAAATCTGTTGCTGGAAAGCGGCCTTTACCACCGCCTGTGCCGTGGTTTCCGCTCCGAGCGCCTCACGCGCGAGTCGCAGGTGCTTTTCTACCGTGACGCGGGTCAGCCCCATCAGCAGCGCGATGTCCTGCACGGTTTTCCCGGCGCTGACCCATTCAAGCACCTCGCGCTGGCGCGGGGTCAACGGCCGGGCCAGGGGGCGATGGGGCAGGGACATGATGCGCAGATGCGTCAGGTTGTTCAGCAACAGGATGTCCTCGCCGTGCCGCGCCCAAAGCGCATCGACATCGGCCTGGCTCACGCCCTTGCGCGCCGTCAGGCCGATCGCGCCCTTTGCCCGCGCGGATACGGATTTGAAGCTGATCGTGAACCCGGCCGCAACACCCATCGAGCGGTTGAACTCGATCACCCTCTGTTCCTCCGGTGTCAGGATGTTGGCCGCCTTCATCTTGCCGATAAGCGCCCAGGATTGCGGCCCGTCATGCTCGCGCGCCCACCGAACCATCGGCGCGTTGTGGAACAAACCTTCACCGATGAATTTTTCCATGTAGGCGGGGTCATGATTGCTCAGCAGGATGAAATCCTCGGGGTCACCCAGCGACGTTTCGGTCATGAAGCGGCTGAAGCCATAGATAAGACGGTCGAAGCCGTACTCTGCCATGCGCCGCGTGTGCATGTCCCACAACTCTTCGACGCTGTTGGCCGTGATCAGAGCGTTAAGCTCGTCCGACGGGATCAATTGCGCGCCTCCAGGTGCCGCGCCATCGCCTCGATGGCAAGCTCGTAACCGGCCGGGCCGAAGCCACAGATCACGCCGATCGCCACGCGGGCGATGTAAGAGGTGTGGCGGAACGAGTCCCGTGCATGGATATTGGACAGGTGCAGCTCGATCGCCGGCAGCGCGACCGAGCTCAGCGCGTCCATCAATGCAATGGATGTATGCGTGTAGGCGCCCGCGTTTATGACGATGCCGCGATGCGTTCCCGCCGCGGCGTGAATGTGATCTATCAGCCCGCCTTCGCTGTTGCTTTGTTCGAAGCCGAGCTCCAACCCGAGGGTGCTGGCCTTGCTGCGGCACATGAGCTCGATTTCGCCAAGCGTGGTTGCACCGTAAACATCCGGCTGCCGCTGGCCGAGCAGGTTCAGGTTGGGACCGTTGAGCACAAGGATTGACGTCATGAAACACCTGCCGTTTTTGGAATATACTGTCGGCGCGGCGCGGGCGTGTCGAGAGAGAACGACACGATTTTCCCGCGCTGCAATACCAGTGTGATACAATTGCAGTTATTGTTGGAAAGCGGGGCTGTCGCGCATAGGCCGAGGCAATTGAATCGACCCTTGCAAAGCATTAGCGATTACACCTAACAGCTTGTGATGCCTTGCATTTGACTGTGACCTTATGTGACGCCGCGCCTGGTAGTTATTTAACATAATATTGATTATGCGTTTATTGTTCGGTATCGTGACAAGTCGGTCTGCGCGGGTGGCCTGTGCCTCGGGCACGCCTGCGGGCGTCTTTGCGTTTGGCCTGCCCCCTTGCGGTTCAGCCGTCCAGAAGGCATATCAAGACCCAACGTAACACCGTGCCAGGGAGCGGCCAAAATGACCACCTTCGACGACCGCGAGAACGCCTTCGAAAACAAGTACGCCCATGACGAGGAAATGAAGTTCCGCGCGCAGATGCGCTGCAACAAACTGCTTGGACTCTGGGCGGCGGAAATGCTGGGGAAAACCGGGGACGACGCGCAGGCCTACGCCACGGAAGTCGTGAAATCCGATTTCGAGGAGGCCGGTCACGAGGACGTCGTGCGCAAGGTCGCCGGAGATCTCGGGGACCTCGCAGATGCCGATACCATCCGCGGCAAGATGGTGGAGTTGCTGAAGGTCGCCAAGGACCAGGTGATGAAGGAAGGCTGACCGCCCTGCCCCGGCACAGGGGCACGGGCCGCATTCGCGGGACGCGTGCCGTTCTCGACGGAAGCTCCCCCGCAAGCCAGGAGAGACCATGACCAACGCCCTCGCCCGCATGCTCGCAAAGCGGGACTGGATACTCGCCGACGGCGCCACAGGCACCAACCTTTTCAACATGGGCCTGGAGTCGGGTGATGCGCCGGAAATCTGGAACGAGACGCACCCGGACCGGATTGACAGGCTCTATTCCATGGCCGTGGCAGCGGGCAGCGACCTTTTTCTCACCAATTCCTTCGGGGGCAACGCGGCGCGGCTGAAGCTCCATGGCGCGGAAAAACGTGCCCGCCAGCTGTCAAGCATGGCCGCCGAGATCGGGCGCGAGGTCGCGGACCGCCAGGAGCGCCCCGTGGTCGTGGCGGGGTCGGTCGGACCCACGGGCGAGATCATGGCACCGATGGGTGCGCTCACCCATGAACTGGCCGTCGAGATCTTTCATGAGCAGGCCGACGGCTTGAAGGAAGGCGGCGCCGACGTGCTCTGGCTCGAGACCATTTCGGCGCCGGAGGAATACAAGGCCGCGGCCGAGGCGTTCGCGATGGTCGACATGCCGTGGTGCGGCACGATGAGCTTCGACACCGCGGGGCGCACGATGATGGGGCTCACCTCGGCCGATATGGCCGAGATGGTCGAATCCCTGCCCAACCCTCCGCTGGCATTCGGGGCCAATTGCGGCGTGGGCGCATCGGACCTGCTGCGCACGGTGCTCGGTTTCGTGGCGCAGGGCACCGAGCGGCCCATCGTCGCCAAGGGCAATGCCGGCATCCCCAAATACGTGGACGGGCATATCCACTATGACGGCACGCCCGACCTCATGGCCGACTATGCCGTTCTGGCGCGTGACGCCGGCGCGACGATCATCGGGGGCTGCTGCGGGACCATGCCCGCGCATCTCGAACGGATGCGCGACGCGCTGGAGACGCGCCCGCGCGGCCCGCGCCCCACGCTGGAGCAGATCACGGCGGCGCTCGGCCCCTTCTCTTCTGCCGTGGATGGCACCGAGGAAGACAGCGCCGCCAAGCCCGTTCCGCGCCGCGGCAGCGGCAGCGGCCGCGGACGCCGCCGCCGCGGCTGACCCGGCCGCGTCGGGTGCCGCGTCTTTTGCACCCCGCCCCCTGGGGCCGATCAGAATAGCGAAAGCTGGTCGCCCACGCGCGGCGGGCGGGCAAAAAGGTCGGTGCGCAACGGTGGCGCGTGATGGGCCAGACCCAACCGTTTCACCGCGATGTCGAAGCGCCGCGCGATCATCCCGGCATGTGCGCCGGACCCGCGCATGCGGCGCCCCCAATCGGCGGCGTAGTCGCGGCCGCCATGCATCTCGCGCACCAACCGCATGACGCGCCCTGCCCGATCCGGGCAATGGCTGTCCAGCCACTCACGGAAAAGCGGCGACACTTCGCGCGGCAGGCGCAACATGACCCAGCTCGCGGCAATGGCCCCCGCGTCGCGCGCCGCCGCCAGCAGTGACTCCAGTTCGTGATCTGTGAGGCCAGGGACGACCGGCGAGGTCATCACGCGCACCGGGATGCCCGCGGCACTCAGGCGCCGGATCGTCGCCAGGCGGCGCGCGGGCGCGGGCGCGCGGGGCTCCATCCGGCGCGACAGGGCGGCATCCATCGTCGTGAGCGAGATCCCGACCCGCGCCAGTCCGCGCGATGCCATGTCCGAGAGTATGTCCATATCCCGCTCCACGAGGCACCCCTTGGTCACCACGGCCACCGGATGATTGAAGCGGTCGAGAACGCGCAGGCAGGCGCGCGTGATTTCATGCTCGCGCTCGATCGGCTGATACGGGTCCGTATTCGTGCCGATCGCGATCGTGGCGGGCCGGTAGCCGCGCCGCCCCAGCTCCTGCTCCAGCCGCCGGGGCAGGTCTGGTTTGGCCACCAGCCGGGTCTCGAAATCCAGCCCCGCCGAAAGGCCCAGCCACGCGTGGCTCGGCCGTGCAAAGCAGTATATGCACCCGTGTTCGCAGCCGCGGTACGGGTTGAGCGAGCGGTCGAATGGCAGATCGGGCGAGCGGTTGTATGTGATTGCGCTCCGCGTCCGCTCGGCGCCGGTCTGGGTGCGCAGCACCGCGGCGTCGTCCGCGCGCGGCCAGCCATCGTCGTCATGGCTGCGACCGTACCGCTCGTGACGGCCGGCCGCGTTGCTTGCCGCGCCGCGGCCGCGCCGCCTGAGGCCCGGATCGATCGTATCGTCGCGGCATCTCATGGGATGGACGATGGAACAAACATGGAACACTGTCAACCGGGCCGCCGAAAACGGGCGTTAACCACCTCGCCCCCATGGATTTTCCCCCACAGGTCGGAAGCGAGAGCGCCAATGTCGCAATTCGCAAAGTGAAGGTGCGACAAATTGACGATGAAGCAGGGAGACCAACGCGCCCCGCGCCTGCGATGCAAGGATCAGCCCATGTCCGACGAAGAAGACGACATCATCCTCTCCGAGCTGGACGACGAGGAACTTGTCCAGCAAATGTTCGACGACCTTTACGACGGTCTCAAGGAAGAGATCGAGGAAGGCGTCAACATCCTGCTGGAGCGGGGATGGGAACCCTACCGCATCCTGACCGAGGCGCTCGTCGGCGGCATGACGATCGTGGGAAAGGATTTCCGCGACGGCATCCTGTTCGTCCCCGAGGTCCTGCTGGCCGCGAACGCGATGAAGGCGGGGATGAACATCCTCAAGCCTTTGCTGGCCGAGACCGGCGCGCAACGGGTCGGCAAAATGGTGATCGGCACCGTCAAGGGCGACATTCATGACATCGGCAAGAACCTCGTCTCGATGATGATGGAAGGCGCCGGGTTCGAGGTTGTCGATATCGGGATCAACAACCCGGTCGAGAACTACCTCGAGGCGTTGGAGAACGAACAGCCCGACATCCTCGGGATGTCCGCGCTGCTGACCACCACGATGCCCTACATGAAGGTCGTGATCGACACGATGGTGGAACAGGGCGTGCGCGATGACTACATCGTTCTCGTGGGCGGGGCTCCGCTCAACGAGGAATTCGGCCGTGCGATCGGCGCCGACGCCTACTGCCGCGATGCCGCGGTGGCCGTGGAAACCGCCAAGACGCTCGTGGGCCGCAAGCACAACCAGGGCGTCACGGCCTGAAACGGGCAGGACACGGTCCCTGACGGCCCGCCAACGGTTGCGCGGGCCGCTTTCATTCGGAGCGCGTGCAATGACGGAGCTGCCAAGCGACGCGACCCTGACCGAAGCGGGCTATTCAGAGCCGGCCCGCGGGCGGATCCTGCTGGTCGCCTGCGGCGCCCTCGCACGCGAAATCCTCGCGCTCAAGCGCGCCAATGGCTGGGACCACATGGATCTCACCTGCCTGCCGGCCAAGCTGCACCTGTATCCCGACCGGATCGTGCCGGAGGTCGAGCGCACCGTGCGCGCCAACCGCGATCGCTATGACGAGATCTTCATCGTTTACGCCGATTGCGGCACCGGCGGGCAACTTCAGGCCAAGTGCGCCGAGCTCGGGGTCGACATGGTCGAGGGCCCGCACTGTTACGCCTTTTTCGAGGGCACCGAGGCCTTCGCCCGGCGCGACGAGATGACGGCGTTCTACCTGACGGATTTTCTGGTCAAGCAGTTCGACGCCTTCGTGTGGAAACCGATGGGCCTCGACCGCCACCCGGAATTGCGTGACATGCTCTTCGGCAACTACACCAAGCTGGTCTACCAGGCGCAGACGCGCGATCCGTCGCTGGAAGCAAAGGCGCGTGACTGCGCCGACCGCCTCGGGCTCGATTACGAGTACCGCTATACAGGCTATGGCGACCTGCAGCGCGCCCTCGCCGCCCGCGCCTGATCCCGCCCTTCTTCTTGGGGCAAAATACCCCGGGGTGAATTGGCCCGCAGGGCCAAGAGGGGCAGCGCCCCTGCCCCCTCAGGCCGCTTCCGCGGACACCTGCCGGATACGCTCGATCATCGCGCGCAGCCCGTTGGAACGTTGCGATGACAGGTGATCTTCCAGCGCCAGCCGGGCCAGCTCGCCCTGCGCGTCGATGCGGGGCACCTCCGCCACCGGCGTCCCGTTGTAGAGCGCCTGCAGAACGGCAATGAGCCCGCGCACGATCATGGCATCGCTGTCGCCCTCGAAAGAGAAGGTTCCGTTTTCCACGCGCGGATGCAACCATACCTGGCTGGCGCAGCCTTCAACCTTCGTGGCCGGAACCTTCAGCGCATCGTCGAGCGGCTCCATCGCCTTGCCCCGGTCGATGACGTACCGGTAGCGGTCTTCCCAATCCTCCAGGAACTCGAAATCCTCGACGATCTCCTCGAATGCCTCGCGTGCCACGTCTGTTTGTCCCTTCGGGGTTTCGTGTCACCGAATACCTAGGCGCGGTTTCGCCCCGCGTCCAGACCCCGTGGCGCTTTTCAAGTGGCAGTATATGCGTTAACAGGCCACCAGGCTAGTTGAAGGGTCTGCGCCAATGCGGTTCACCGTCGTCATCATGCTCATAGCGTCCATCGGCCTTGCCGGCTGCGGCGGCAGCCTGCGCGAGTCGCGGCTCAACCCGGTCAACTGGTTCGGAAGCAGCACCTCGCAGGAGGTCGAATCCGGCACCGTCACCACGGCGGACGGCCGGGTGGAGGAGATCAACCCGTTGATCGGCGAGGACAAGCAATCGCAGCTTGTCGCGGCCAACCGGTCTTCATTGCAGAAGTCCGGCATCCTGCGTCGCCGCAACAAGGAATCGCCGTATCTGGGCACCCGCGTCGACCAGGTGACGGAGCTCGGGGTCGAACCCACCTCGACCGGCGCCATCGTCCGGGTCAGCGGATTGTCGGGCCGGCAGGGCGCCTTCGACGTCCGCCTGCTCCCGCTCGACGAGGACCAGCCGCAGGACGGCGTGATGACCTACGAACTGCTGGCATTGCAGCCGGTGAACACCCCGCAGGGTCCGGCGCGGACCCGTCAGCTGCAGGCGGCCGCGCCGCTCAGCAGTGCCGAACTGGACGAGATCCGCACGATCCGGGTGATCGCCCGCCGCAACGTGCGCACGACGCGCCGGTAGCCCTGCCGCTTCGTGCCGGCTCAGCGGTCGATGGCGATGACGCTCTGGCCCTCGACCGCGAGCGCGATACGCCCGTCGCACAAACGCAGCGCGTCCCGCCCGAACACTTCCTGCCGCCAGCCGCGCAGCGCGGGAACGTCCCGCGCACCTGCCGCGATCGCATCCAGATCGGCGGCGCTGGCGATCAGCTTGGCGGCCACGCCGTAAGTGTCCGACTTGGCCTTCAGCAGAACACGCAACAGGTCGGCCAGCGCGGGGTTGACCTGCAGCTTCTCGCGGCTGCGATCGGGCCTGGGCATCCGGTCGGCAGGGCACTCCAGCCCCGCCTCTACCGCCGCGAGGATGCCCTCGGCGATCTCGCCCTTGCGCGCCTCCCGCAGCAGCAGGCGCGACCGCGACAGGTCCTTTGCCGTGACCGGCTTGGTAGAGGCCAGTTCCAGCAGCGCGTCATCCTTGAACACGCGGTTGCGGGGGATGTTGCGGCGTTGCGCGTAATCCTCGCGGAACCGCGCCAGCTCGCGCACGATCGCCAGCATCTTGCCCGAGGCGTTGCGCGTCTTGACGCGTTTCCACGCCTCCTCGGGCCGGATGATGTAGGTCTCGGGGTCGGTCAGGATCTCCATTTCCTCTGCAAGCCAATGCGCGCGCCCCGTCTCCTCGAGCTTGGCCGAAAGCTGGTCGTAGATGTCACGCAGATGGGTCACGTCCGCCAGGGCGTATTTCTTTTGCGCTTCCGACAGCGGGCGACGCGACCAGTCGGTGAAACGTGACGTCTTGTCGAGCGACTGCTTGGCCAGCTTGCGCACCAGTGTTTCGTAACCCACCTGCTCGCCGAAACCGCACACCATCGCCGCCACCTGCGTGTCGAAGAGCGGCGCGGGGATCAGCCCGGCCTCGACCTGGAAAATCTCCAGGTCCTGGCGGGCCGCGTGAAAGACCTTGACCACCGACGTGTCGCGAAAGAGCTCGTAGAGCGGCTCCAGCGACATGTCCTTGCCCTCGATCGGATCGACCAGCACGGCGTCCGCCTCCCCGCGGGAGGGCAGCGCCAGTTGCACGAGGCAGAGCTGGGAATAATAGCTCCGCTCTCGCAGGAACTCGGTATCGACGGTGACATAGGGTTGGGTGCGCGCCTTTTCGCAGAAACGCGCAAGCTCTTCGGTTGTGGTGATCGTTTTCATGGGTGGCGGGGCTCGCGTCCTTTGATGTTATCTTCCCCCCTGCCCGTATAGGACAGCCAGCTGGAAAAGGAAACCGGCAGGCTCAGGGCAGCCGGACGGGCCTCCTGTCGCCCTGCGCGAAGCGGCGGAGCACAGCGGGGTAGAGCCGGTGTTCCTGCTCCAGAACCCGCGCCGCAAGCGATTGCGGCGTATCGCCGCGTCGGACCGGCACGCGCGCCTGCCCCAGAACCGGCCCCGCGTCGAGCTCGGGCGTCACCTCGTGAACGGTGCAGCCCGCCTCGGCGTCACCGGCGGCCAATGCCCGTGCATGGGTGTCGAGCCCGGGATACTTCGGCAGGAGCGAGGGGTGGATATTCAGCATCCGTCCTTTCCACGCCCGGACGAACCCGGCGGTCAGGATGCGCATGAACCCTGCGAGACAGACGATATCGGCCCCCGCCGCCTCCAGTTCGTGCTGCAGGGCGGTCTCGAAGGCGATACGGTCGCCCCTGAACGGGCGGTGATCGACCACCGCCGTGGGCACGCCCCGGGCCGCGGCCTTTTGCAGCCCGCCGGCATCGGCGCTGTTGGACAGCACCAGGCAGGGCCGCGCGGGGTGGTCGCCAGTCATGCTGTCCACCAGCGCCACCATGTTGGACCCGCCGCCCGATATCAGGATGGCGACGCGTTTCGTCACTGCAGGGTTCCGGAAAAGGTCACGCCCTGCCCTTCGCACAGATGGCCAAGCCGGACGACGCTTTCGCCCGCGGAGCGCAGCGATGCGGCGAGGTCCTCGGCCTTGGCCGGATCAACTGCCAGCACCATGCCGACGCCGCAGTTGAAGGTCTTGAGCATTTCGTCGGAAGAAAGCCCCCCCGTCGTGGCGAGCCAGCGAAAGACGCCGGGCAGCTCCCACGCGTCAAGGTTCACCTCGGCGCCGACACCCGCGGGCAGAACGCGCGGCAGGTTCTCTGTCAGCCCCCCGCCCGTGATGTGGGCCAGCGCGTGAACCCCGCCCGAGCGCACGGCCGAAAGCGCCGGCTTGACGTAGAGCCGCGTGGGCGCCAGCAGCGCCGCGCCGAGGCTGCCCCCGCCCCAGGGGCACGCCGCATCCCAGTTCAGCCCGGACATCTCCACCAGCTTGCGCACGAGGCTGTAGCCGTTGGAATGCACCCCGTCTGCCGCCAGCCCGAGCAATACGTCCCCCGCCTGAACCCCGCGCGGCAGGTCCGCCCCGCGTTCCATCGCGCCCACGGCGAACCCCGCAAGGTCGAAATCACCGTCGGCATACATGCCCGGCATCTCGGCCGTCTCGCCGCCGATGAGGGCGGTGTCGGCGCGTGCGCAGCCCTCGGCAATGCCTTCCACGATCCGCGCCGCAGTATCCGCATCCAGCCGGCCGGTGGCAAAATAATCCAGGAAAAACAACGGCTCGGCCCCTTGGCAGACCAGATCGTTCACGCACATCGCCACAAGGTCGATACCGATGGTATCCACGTTCCCGGTATCGATGGCGATCCGCAGCTTGGTGCCCACGCCGTCTGTCGCCGCCACGAGGATGGGGTCGTCATAGCCCGCGCCCTTGAGGTCGAACAGCGCGCCGAAGCCCCCCAGCCCCGCCATCACGCCCGCCCGCGTGGTCCGCTTGGCCGCGGGCTTGATCCGTTCGACGAGCGCATTGCCAGCCGCGATGTCCACGCCCGCGTCGGCGTATGTCATGCCGTTCTTTCCGTTGCTCATCCGTCTCACCCCTCGCCGTGCCCTGCTGGCGCCGGGTTAGCCCAAGCGCGCGGCGAAGGAAAGCGCCTTGGGTCGCGCGCATGGGCGCCCCGTGTTCAACAGGCTGAAAAGCCGGAAAAACCCGCTGTCGGCCCGGCATCGCCGCCGCGCCGGTCCGCGACGCCGTGCAAAACGGATCAACGCAGTCCGAAGGCCTTGACGCTCCCCCTGCCCGCGCCTACCAAAGCGTCAGGCCGGGCCTGTAGCTCAATTGGTTAGAGCAGAGCGCTCATAACGCTTTGGTTGGGGGTTCGAGTCCCTCCGGGCCTACCACCCGCGCCGGCCTTGGCTTGGGCGGCCCCGCGCACTTGACGCCGCGGCGGCACGGGACCATGTGCCAAGGGCTGGACCTTCGCGCGCGATCCGTGCCCGTGGCCGCCGCGTTTACTCTTGCCGACCGGAACACGACCCATGCCGCTTGATACCGAACTGAACTCCCTCGGGCTGCCCAAGGCCCCCGCCGACACCCGCGTCGTCGTGGCGATGTCCGGGGGCGTGGATTCCTCGGTCGTGGCCGCCAAGCTGGCCGAGGAAGGCTACGAGGTGGTGGGCGTCACGCTCCAGCTTTACGACCACGGGGCGGCGCTGGCCAAGAAGGGGGCCTGCTGCGCCGGGATCGACATTCACGACGCCCGCCGGGTGGCCGAGCAGCGCGGCTTTCCCCATTACGTGCTGGATTACGAGAACATCTTTCGCGAATCGGTGATCGACGAATTCGCCGACAGCTATCTTGCCGGGGCGACGCCCGTGCCCTGCATCCGATGCAACGAGCGCGTGAAGTTCAAGGACCTTCTGGAGACGGCCAAGGATCTCGACGCGGACTGCATGGCCACGGGCCACTATATCCAGCGCCGCATGGGGGCGCGCGGCCCCGAGCTGCACCGCGCGGCGGATGCCAACCGCGACCAGTCCTACTTCCTGTTCTCGACCACGCAGGAGCAGCTGGATTTCCTGCGCTTTCCCCTCGGGCATCTGCCCTCCAAGGACGACACCCGCGCGCTGGCCGCGCGCTACGGGCTGAGCGTGGCAGAAAAGCCCGACAGCCAAGACATCTGTTTCGTACCCAATGGCGACTATGCCAGCGTGATCGAGAAGCTCCGCCCCGGCGCCGCCGAGCCGGGCGAGATCGTGGACACGCAGGGCCGCGTTCTGGGCACGCATGACGGCGTGATCCACTACACGATCGGCCAGCGCCGGGGGCTTGGAATCGGCGGTCTGGAGGCGCCGCTCTACGTGGTGAAGCTGGACGTGGAAAACCGCCGCGTGATCGTGGGACCCAAGGAGATGCTTGCGACCCGCACCGTTCCCGTGCGCGAAATCAACTGGCTGGGCGATGCGCCCTTTGCCGGCGCGTCCGAGTGGCAGGTCTCGGTCAAGGTCCGCTCGACCCGTCCCCCGCGCGAGGCCATCATCCGGCCGCTGTCCGACATGGAGGCCGAGGTGGAGCTGCTCACGCCCGAAGAGGGCGTCTCACCCGGTCAGGCTTGCGTTTTCTACGAAACCGGCGGCACGCGCATCCTCGGTGGCGGCTGGATCTGGAAAGGCTGACACGGCGGCGGGGGTCAGCCCATCCGGTCCAGAACCGCCCGTGCCGCACGCAGCCCCGGCGCTTCGCCGCCTTCGCCCAGAAGGGTCATCGTGCGCCGCATCGCGGCCGGTTGGTCCCCGGGATCGTCCAGAAGATCGATGAGCGCCGGGGCAATCCGGTCGGGGCGGCAGTCGGCCCCCAGGAGTTCCGGCACGACCCGGCTGTCGGTGACGAGGTTGACAAGCGTCAGCGTGTCCACCCGCAGTATCCGGCGCAGGATCTCGCGGCTGACACGGTTCACGTCATAGGCGATGAGCATAGGGATACCAGCCGCCGCAAGTTCCAGCGACACGGTCCCGGAGGCGGCCAGCGCCCTGTCTGCAGCGCCGAAAGCCGCCCTTTTTTCCGCAAGATAGGCGCCATAGCTCATCTCGTCGGGAGCGACGATAACCGGGCGGCCGGGCCAGTCCGCGGCCAGTGCGCGCACCTGAGCGGCCCGCGCGGCCGTGGCGGGCACGACAACGCGCAGCGTCGGGCGCCGGCGGCATACCTCGCGCAGCGCCGCGCCGAAGAGCGGGGCCAGCTGCGCCACCTCGCTTCGGCGTGATCCCGGCAGCACCATCAGCAGCGGCGCGTCGTCGATCCCGTGGCGGGCGCGGAACGCGGCGGCCTCTTCCCCGGTGGCCTGCGGCTCGCTGACAACCGGATGGCCAACGAAATCGCAGGCCATTCCCGCGGCCTCCATGTAAGGCGGTTCGAAAGGCAGCAGCGCCAGCACGTGGTCGATATAGGCGGCCATCCTGTCCGCGCGTCCGGGCCGCCATGCCCAGACCGAAGGGGCCACGTAATGCACCGTGCGCACCGCGCTGCGCGCACGCACCTGCCGGGCCACGCGAAGACAGAAATCCGGGCTGTCGATGGTGATGAGAACGTCGGGGCTTGCCTCCAGCACGGCCTCGACGGTCTGGTTCAGGCGCCGGCGCAGATGCGGGTAGCGTTTCAGAACCTCGATCAGCCCATGCACGCTGAGATCGTCCATGGGAAAGAGGGACTCCATGCCCTCCGTCTCCATCATCGGGCCGCCGATGCCAGTGAACTCGACCTCGGTCATCGACTTGAGACCGGCCATGAGCGCGGCGCCCAGCCGGTCGCCCGAGGCTTCGCCCGCGATGACGAAGACGCGCATCTCAGAGCGACCGGGAGACGAGGAACAGGCCGCTATCACGCAGCGCGGCCAGGGTAGCCTCGCGCTCGAGGATCATGACGCGCCCAGCCTCGACCGCCAGCCCGGCCAGACCGGCGCCCGCGGCAGCGGTCACGGTGCGCGGCCCGATGGCGGGCATGTCGATGCGCAGATCCTGCCCCGCCTTGGCGGCCTTGACGCAAACGCCGCGGTGGCCGCGGCGAAACTTCGCCTCCGTTCCTGCGACGAAGGACAGCAAAGCGTCGGTGCCCTGCACCGTCTCGATCCCGAGGCACTGGCCGCCGGCCACGACGCAGCCCTGCCCGATATCCAGCGGCGCGATGCCGTGCAGGATCCGGGATGCGCGGGCGATGTCGGCCTCCTCGGACGGCCCCGGTGCGGGACCGATGGCAAGCCCCGCCTCCGCCACGAGGCCGGGCACGACCTCGTGCGCGCCGACCACGGAAAAGCCCTGTTCCTCGAAGACCTTCAGAACTGTCCTCAGCAATGCGTCATCGCCTTCGGACATCGCCGACACGAGCCGCGGCGCGAGCGCCGCCATGTCCGCGTCAAACGCCGCCGGGTCGAGCGCGGGCCGCGCCAGCGAGCCTGCGAACACGACACGATCCACCCCTGTCGCCCTCATCGCCGCGAAAAGCGTGCCAATCTTCTCCAGCCGGTGCCGCTCGGACCGCGGGGCAAGGTCGCTCGGGATGCCCTCCAGCGTGATGACCATCGCCTCCGGCGCGGCCTGCGCGACCTCGACGGGGAGCTTGCCTGCGCAGGCGATGATGGCCAGCCGTCCCGCCACGGCTCAGGCACCCGGCCCCGGCGTCAGGAAGGACCGGTCGCTGCCCGCGGTGACGAAGTCGACGATCTGGCGCACATAGGCGCTCTGTGTCTCTTCCCCCAGACGGCGGGCGCGCTCCTGGAAGCTGCCCTCGCCCTGCGCCAGCATCTGGAAGGCGGCGCGCAGCGCGGTAATGTCGTCGCGCTTGACGCCCCGGCGCTTGAGCCCGACGAGGTTGAGGCCGTCCAGCTCGCCCCGCGGGGCCTGCACCAGACCGTGGGGTATGACGTCGTTGGTCACCATGGTCACGGCCCCGATGATCGCGCCCTGCCCGATCCGGACGTACTGATGGACGCCGGACAGACCGCCGATGATGACATCGTCCTCGATCACGCAGTGGCCGGCCAGCGCGGCGTTGTTGACGATGATCACGCGGTCACCCACCCGCACGTCGTGCGCGACATGACAGCCGGCCATGAAAAGCCCGTCATCGCCCACGCGGGTGGTGCCGCCACCGCCCTCGGTGCCGGTGTTCATGGTCACGTGTTCGCGGATCCGGTTGCGCGCCCCGATCACAAGCCGGGTCTTTTCTCCGCGAAACTTCAGATCCTGCGGGATTTCCCCGATACAGGCAAAGGGAAACACGATCGTGTCGGCGCCGATCTCGGTCTCGCCAGAGACCACGACATGGGATTTCAGGATGACACCGTCGCCAAGGCGCGTTTCGGCCCCCACGTGACAGAAAGGTCCGATCCGACAGCCCTGCCCCAGCTCGGCGCCGTCTTCCACCACGGCGCTCGGGTGCACCTGCGTTTGCGGGCGCGTGCTCATGCGGTCACTCCTCGGGCAGGTCCATCATGGCGGTAAACTCCGCCTCGGCGGCCAGTTCCCCCTCGACTTCGGCCACGCCCCGGAACTTCCAGACCTTCGCGCCGGGCTTTCCGCGCAGCGTTTCCACCCTGAGTTCCAGCACATCGCCGGGCGCGACCATGCGGCGGAACTTGGCCCGCTCGATCGACATGAAATAGACCAGCAGGTTGCGGTCCTCCATGCCGAGCGCGACCCCGACCATCACCGCAGCGGTCTGCGCCATCGCCTCGGCGATCGTGACGCCCGGCATGATCGGCTTTCCGGGGAAATGCCCCTGGAAGTGCGGCTCGTTCATGGTCACGCACTTGATCCCGCGGGCGCTGTGAAAGCTGTCTATGTCAACGACGCGGTCAACGAGAAGGAAGGGATAACGATGGGGAATCAGCCGCTGGATCAGCTGGATATCCGCAGTCTTCAGCGGCTCTGTCATGATCGGTCCTTTCGCTCGGCGCCTCAGCGGTGTCCCTAGCAAGCCACCGCCGCGCGGGCAAGCCGCACGGCTATTGCTCGGCGTCCCGGCCCGGCTCGGGCAAGGTTTCGGGCCCCTTGCCGATCACCTCGTCGATCCGCGCGATGGCTGCATCGGTCACGTCGACCACGTCGGCCCTGAACAGCACGGTGCGGGCATCCAGCACGACGACGCCACCGGCCTTTTGCATGACTTCGGTCAGGACGGGCTCGACGGACCGCAGAAATGCCAGCGGCAAGCGCTCCCGTTCCCGTTCGAGGTCGCGGGCGCGGCGTTCGCTGTCACGGCGGATCTGCTGCACCTTGGAATCGAAGGCATCGGCCAGATCGCGGAATTCCTCGGGCGATGTCTCGTCGCGCTGCTCGGTCAGGCGTTTCTCCTCCGCCTCCAGCTCGGCCTCGAGCTTGCGGTTGCGGGCGGCCAACTGCTCGCGCTTTTCCTGATGCTCGGCAAGCATGCGCTTGCCCAGACGGGTTTCCTCGAACAGGCGCTCGGGATCCAGCACGAGGATCTCGCTCTGGACCACGCCGATGCCCTGGGCCATCGCGATGGGCGCAAAGACGGGCAACAGGGCAAGGGCAAGAACCGTGGCGATCAGGCCCCTGGGGAAGGTCACGCTCAGAAGTCCGATCTAACCGAGAAGTCGAAGTTGCGCTCAATGTCGCCCGGCTCTTTCTCGAGCGCGTGGGAGAAGTCCATGCGGATCGGGCCGAAAGGTGACTCCCAGAACAGCGACAGGCCCACCACGTGGCGCGGCTTGAAGCTGGCCGAACGGACGGCGGGCGGCACGACCGAGTCCACGCCCCAGATTGCGCCCACGTCGTAGAACGCCCCGCCCGTGACGCCGAGCTCGTCGGGCAGGCCAATCGGGAATTCGGCCTCGAACTTGGCCACGGCATATGCCTTTCCGCCGAGGTGCTCGGTTCCCTGGATCGGCCCCATGCCATTGGCGTCGAAACCACGCATGACCTGCTGCGTGTACCTGTCCACGGCGCGCAGCCTTGTGCCGTTGCGGGGCTCGATCGCACCGCCCTCGAGGATACCGCGCAGCGTGACATCGCCCCGCATGACGGTGGTTTCACCCAGAAGGCGGATATTGGACTTTATGTATTCCTGATCTCCGCCGAGCCCGGCGACCTCGATCCCCGTGTCGAGCAGAATCCCCGCGTCGCGGTTCAGGCCCTTGTCGCGCGTGTCGAGCACGTAGCGGTATCCCAGTGCGCTGGCGAACTCGCCCCCAAGCGAGGATTCGAAGGCAAGGGTCGGCGAGGTGCCGGTATAGTTGTCCATCTCGGAATACCGCGCGCTGTAGTACAGCGTAAGGTCCGCCACCTCGTTGAGCGGGAAGGTCAGCCCAGGGCGGAACGTGCCGGAGGTGGTGTCGTAGTTGCTGTTGAACCCATCGGTTTCGACGAAGGAGGACTGGAACGAGAAGGCGACATCACGCCCGAGGAAGGCCGGCTCGACGAAGTTCAGGCTGTAATTGGCCGTTTCGTCCGAGAAGGACAGCTTGGCCGACAGAGTCTGGCCGCGGCCAAGGAAATTCCGCTCCTGGAAACCAACCGAGATCCCCAGCCCGGAGTCGGCCGAGAAGCTGGCGCCGAAGGTCAGCGAGCCAGTGGTCTTTTCCTCCACGTTCACATCGACCACCACCTGGTCGGGGCGCGACCCTTCCCGCGCATCGACTTCCGCGTTGCTGAAATAGTTCAGCGCGCGGATGCGTTCTGCGGCCTCGCGGATTTCGCGGGGGTTGAAGGGGTCGCCCTCGACGGTGTCGAACTGGCGGCGGATGACCCGGTCGAGCGTTGTCGTGTTGCCCTCGATGTCGATCCGTTCGACGAAGACGCGGGGACCGCGCACCAGCATGAACTCGACGTCCAGCGTCAGTTCCCTGTCGTTGCGCGTGATCCGCGGCTCGACGCGGAGGAACTCGACACCCTGTGCAACGCCCAGGCGTTCCATCCGCGCGATGGCGTCCTCTACCAGAGAGGGCGAGTAGACGTCGCCGCTGTCCATGCGCAGCACGTCCTCGTAGGCGCGCGGGTTGGCACCGGATATCTCGCTGGTCACGCTGATCTCGCCAAAGCGGAACTGCTGGCCTTCCTGAACGTTGAACGTGACGAAGTACGCGTCACGCTCGCGCGTGAGTTCGGCGTTGGTTCCGGTCACGCGGAAATCGACGTAGCCGCGCGACTGGTAGAAATCGGTCAGCACCTGGCGGTCAAAGGCGAGGCGGTCCTCGACGAACGTATCGCGCGAGATCAGCGCGCGCAGCAGCCCCGCCTGCTTGCTCTCGACAACCCGGCGCAGGCGGCGGTCCGAGAAGACCTTGTTGCCGACGAAGCTGACACGCTGGATCTCGATGCCCTTGCCCTCGAATATCTCGAACACGAGATCGACACGGTTCTCGCTGCGGCGAATGATCTTCGGCGTGACGCGGGCCGCGACGCGACCGTTCTGCACATAGGCCTCCGAGATCCGCCTGGCGTCGCGCTCGGCCTTGGCCGGGTTGAATACCTGCCGTGCGCGGCTTTCCACGATGCCGGACAAGTCCTCGTCCTTGATCTTGCGATTGCCCTCGAAGGCGATCTCGTTGATCGTCGGATACTCGACCACGCGGATCACCAGCCGGCTGCCGCGGGGCTCGATTTCCACCTCCTCGAACAGACCGGTATCAAGGATGCGCTGATAGGCCTCGTTGAGCTGGCCGGCCGTGACCGTTTCGCCCCGCGCGATGCCGGCATAGGTCAGGATGGTGCCGGGTTCGATCCTCTGGTTGCCCTCGATCGCGACCGAGGTGAAGCGATACGTCTGCGCGTCGGCGCGCTCGGGGGCGATCATGCTTGCCAGCATCACAAGAACGACAAGCAGACCCTTGATCGCCAAGGACTTAATCGCGAATTCATACGCGCGGCGCCCGGCCCGCCAGACGGTCAAGTCGATCATGATCAAACCCAGTCAGACATCCCAATATAGGCTGTCAGTAACCTTTAATCCCAAACTTGTCAAAGTAGCAGTGGGCAGATTTCGTGGGTGTTGCACACGGGACCACCAGCCGAGCGGTCCCGGCCAACCAGTGACCGCAAACGAGAAAGCCGGGCAGCGGTCCTGCCCGGCCTTGTCCAAGCATGTTTTCGGCCCGCGGGGCGACGCGGGTCAGAGCGATCCGATGTACGCGCCGGCCAGAAGCGCAAGCACGATCGTGGCCAGATAAATGAGCCGGTCCCAGTTGACCGTCAGAAGCACGCCCAAACCGCGATAGCCGCCAGTGATCTGTTCCATGGTGTCTCGCCCAGTTCCGTTCGACGCCTAACCTGATCGGAAAATGTGGCGTGGACGAGGCCGGGATTGTGACGATTTCAGGGCGCCGGTATCACGGGCAGAAAATGTCGTTGGTCAGCGCAAAGGCCATGATGCCCAGCACGAACACCAGCCCCACCGTCATGAGCGCCCGCAGGACCGCGTCGCTTGGCGGTTTGCCGGCTACGGCCTCGTAGGCGTAGAAGACCAGATGCCCGCCATCCAGCACCGGGATCGGAAACAGGTTCAGCAGGCCGACAGCCGTCGAAAGCACGGCGATGAACCAGACGAAATTGCCGATTCCCTGGCTTGCCATGGCGCCCGACACCTCGGCGATGCCGATGGGGCCAGACATGTTGCAGCTGCTGATCGCGCCCGTGACCATGTGATAGAGGCCCGACAGCGAGTTCTCGATCACCAGCCAGACCTGCACCGTGCCGTTGCCGATGGCCTCGACCGGGCCGAGACGCTCGGTCGCCGGTTCGAAGGCCAGCCCGCCGGCGATGCCGATCCGCCAATGTGTCTCGAACCCGCCCTCTTCCTGCGGCTCGTCGACCCGGCGCGGCGAGAGCGTGAAATCCAGCACCGTGCCGTCCCGCCAGACATCGAGCTGGAGAGGCCGGCCACCGGATGTCTCGACGATCTCCTTGAGCTGGGAAAAGGCGACGATGTCCTGGCCGTCGACGGCAACAATCACGTCGCCCGGGCGCAGCCCGGATGCATACGCGGCGGACTGGGGGGCGATCTGGGTCGCCAGCGGCGGCATCGGGAACGGCCCCTTCGCCGTCGTCTCGGACCCGTCGCGGCGCACCTGGTAATCCAGCAACGCTTGCCTGGGCAGGCTGTCGACGAAATCGGAGAATGCCTCGGGCGCGTCGGGGTCGCGTTCGGGCACCTGCTGGTCTGCTATGCGCAACAGCGCATCGCCCGGCTCCAGCGTGATCCCGTCCACCGGCAGGGGCCGCACCTCGTCCACGGTGAGGGGATCGGCCATCTTGCCCTGTGCCATCATGACGCCGCCGAAAACGAGGATCGACAGCACGAAGTTGAACACCGGACCCGCCGCCACGGTCGCCGTGCGCGCCCAGAGCGGCGCGCCGAGCATGGTATGGCGTTTCTGCTCCTCGGGCATGTGTTCGACGCTCTCGGCCGCCGTGCCGCTCGCGGCGTTGGAATCGCCCATGAACTTGACGTAGCCGCCGAACGGCAGCGCCGCGACCTGCCAGCGCGTGCCGCGCCTGTCGGTGCGCGCCCACAAAACGGGCCCGAACCCGAGCGAGAACACGTCCGCCTTGATCCCGCACCACCGGCCGACGATGTAGTGGCCGTATTCATGGATGGCGACGATCACGGACAATGCCACGATGAATGCAAGCACCGTCATGAAAACGCCGCCGAATTGTGGGATCAGGGAAATCGGGTCCACCCGTGTCCTCCTAGCCTGCTGTTTCCTTCACCACCGCGTCGGCGCAGTCACGCGCGCGGTGATCCGCCTCCAAAACCCTATCGAGGGTCAATCCGTCTAGATTGGGGCCCGCGTCTGACGACATACGGGCGAGCACCTCTTCGACAACCTCTGACATATGCCGGAATCCGATATGTCCAGCAATGAAGTGATCGAGCGTGCGTTCCTTGGCCGCGTTGAACACCGCGCCCGCCGCTCCGCCCGCCGCCATCACCTCGCGGGCCAGCCGAAGGGCGGGATATCGTGCCATGTCCGGCGCGCGAAAGGTGAGCTGGCCCGCGGCGGCAAGATCGAGCCGCGCAACCGGCAGGTCGCGCCGCTCGGGCCAATGCAGCGCGTGGCCGATGGCATGGCGCATGTCGGGTGGGCCGACATGTGCCATGAGCCCGCCATCGCGAAAACCCACCAGCGCATGCACCAGCGACTCGGGGTGGACCAGCACCTCTATCTGGTCGGGGGCAAAGCCGAAGAACTCGCGCGCCTCGATCATCTCAAGCGCCTTGTTGAACATCGAGGCACTGTCGATGGTGATCCGCTGTCCCATCTCCCAGTTGGGGTGTGTGGCGGCCTGTTCCGGCGTGGCATTGTCCAGCGACTCCAGCGGCCAGTCACGAAAGGCGCCACCGCTCGCGGTGATGATGACGCGCTCCACCGCCGAGGAGTCCTCGCCGCGGAGCGCCTGGAAGATCGCGGAATGCTCGCTGTCCACCGGCAGGATTTGCGCGCCGTGGCGGCGCGCCGTCTCCATCACCAGCGGTCCGGCTGCCACCATGGTTTCCTTGTTGGCCAGCGCCAGCGTCGCGCCCTGCTCGAGCGCGGCCATGCCCGGCCGCAGACCGGCCGCACCCACGATGGCCGACATCACCCAGTCGGCGGGGCGCGCCCCGGCCTCGACCAGCGCCGCCCGGCCCGCCGCGGCCTCGGTCCCGCTGCCCGCCAGTGCCGCGCGCAACTCGTCCAGAAGCTCGTCATGCGCTGTGACGGCGATATCGGCGCCAAGGGCACGCGCATCCGCGGCCAGCCGTTTGATGTTGCGGCCGCCCGTCAGCGCCACGACCTTGATGCCGGCGCTGTCGCGGCGCAGCAGGTCCATGGTGTTCTGACCGATCGAGCCGGTCGCGCCCAGTATCGAAACCCGTTTCATGCGCCCCTAGAAAATCAAGCCGAGTGACCAGAAGATAGTCGCCAGAACGGCCGCGCCCAATAGCGCGTCGAATCGATCGAGAACGCCGCCATGGCCGGGGATGAGGTCCGAGCTGTCCTTGACGTCCATCCGGCGCTTGACGGCGCTTTCACCGATATCCCCCAGCTGGCCGGCCAGCGCCACCGCCACCGACACCGGTACCAGCCATGCCCCCCCGGCGCCGGCGGCGAACACCGCGCCGACCAGCGCGGCGGCGGCCCAGCCGGCAAGCGTGCCGCTCCATGTCTTCTTGGGGCTTACCGCCGGCCAGAACCGCGGCCCGCCAAGCATCCGCCCGGCGAAGTAGCCAGCCACGTCGGACGCGACGACCACGCCGACGAGCCAGGCCATGCCGGCAAATCCCGTCGCGTCCCGCAGAACGACAAGGCCAAAGGTCGCGAGAACCACCCAAAGGTAGAGCCCCAGGCAAAGCCCCTTGTCGTGCGCCGCCCGCCCGGCGCCGACCAGCGCCGCCGCGCCCATCAGCGGCAGCGCGAACATTCCCGGCAGCAGCCATGCCAGCGCGACCGACACGGCGGCCAATGCCCCGTCGGTGCGCGGCGACGGCGAGCCGAACATGCGCCCCGCCTCCCAGATCATCACGCCGCAGGCCGCGCAGGCCGCCAGCGCGAACACCCAGCCCCCCAGCCAGAGCGCGGCACCCCCGGCCACCGCAAGCGCCATCCCCGAGAGCACGCGCGGCATCAGGTCGTGCCATCGCCGCGCGTCGTTCATGCGGTGACGGCCCCGAACCGGCGCTCGCGCGCGCCGTAACTCTTGAGCAGGTTGGTGAATATCTCGCGGGTGAAATCCGGCCAGAGCGTGTCGATGAACTCGTACTCGGCATAGGCGGATTGCCACAGCAGGAAATTGGAGATGCGGGCCTCGCCGCTCGTGCGGATCACCAGGTCGGGATCGGGCAGCACATGGGTATCAAGGTATCTCGGCAGCGTCTCCTGGTCCACGTCTTGCGGTTTCAGCCGGCCCGCGGCGACATCCTCTGCCAGCCGCTTGGTCGCGCGCGAGACCTCGTCGCGGCCGCCGTAGTTCAAGGCGATCGTCAGGTTGGTGCCCGTGCAGTGGCTGGTCATCTGCTCCGCCTCGTCCATGAGCGCGCGCAGCTTGGCATCCAGCCGGGGTCGGTCGCCGATGAAGCGCACGCGCACGTTCTCCCGCACGAAGTCCTGCATTTCCTTCATGATGTAACGGCGGAAGAGACTCATCAGACCGGCCACCTCGGCCTGGGTGCGTTTCCAGTTCTCGGTGGAGAAGGCAAAGATCGTCAGGTACTCGACCCCGAGATCGGGGCAGGCCGTCACGATTTCGCGCACGCGGCGCGCCCCGGCGTGATGGCCAAAAAGCCGCGGGCGGCCCCGCGCCTGTGCCCACCGCCCGTTACCGTCCATGATGATCGCGACGTGGCGCGGGCCGCCTTGCGCGGGGGGCGGTGTCTTTGCGTTTCGCGCCATGGTCTCGCTCCTGTGGTTTTCCGGCCGACCGGGGGCGTGCCGGTTCATCGCCCGTTCGCGGTTCGATCACGTGCAGGTCAGACCTGCATGATCTCGGCCTGCTTGTGCTCCAGCGCCTCGTCCACGGCGGAGATGTACTTGTCCGTCATCTCCTGCACCTCGTTTTCCCAGAATTTCTGGTCGTCCTCGGACAGGCCGTCGGCCTTGGCCTTCTTGATGCGGTCCATGCCGTCGCGCCGGACATTGCGGATTGCCACGCGCGCGTGCTCGGCATATTGCGATGCGACCTTGGTCAGTTCCTTGCGCCGCTCCTCGTTCAGCTCGGGGATGGGCAGCATTATGATCGTGCCGTTGGTCTGGGGGTTGATGCCAAGTCCGCTTTCGCGGATGGCCTTCTCGACCTTGTTCACCAGGCTCTTGTCCCAGACATTCACCGTCACCATCCGCGGTTCGGGCACGTTGATCGTTCCGACCTGGTTGATCGGGGTCATCTGGCCGTAGGCCTCGACCTGAACGGGTTCGAGCATGCTGGACGAGGCGCGGCCCGTCCGCAGCGAGGCAAATTCCGTCTTGAGCGAGTTCATCGCACCGTCCATCCGGCGTTGCAGGTCGTCGGTGTCTAGCTCGAAATCGTCCGCCATGGCTGTTTTCCTTCTCGCGGTCGGGGGTTTCGTCCTGTTTAGCCTCAGCCGTGCACGGTTGTATAGGTGCCCTGCCCCGAAAGGATGCTGCGAAAGCCCCCGGGTTCGTCCAGAGAGAACACGATGATCGGCAGGTTGTTGTCACGGGCCAGCGCGATGGCGGAAGCATCCATGACCTTGAGGTGCTGGGCCAGCACCTCGTCATAGGTGACCTCCTCGTAGCGCTTGGCGCCCTCGTGCTGGACGGGGTCCATGTCGTACACGCCATCGACCTTCGTTCCCTTGAAGATCGCCTCGCAGTTCATCTCGTTGGCGCGCAGGGTCGCGGCCGTGTCGGTGGTGAAATAGGGATTGCCGGTGCCGGCGGCGAAGATGCACACGCGCTTTTTCTCCAGATGGCGCACGGCCCGGCGGCGGATATAGGGTTCGGCCACCTCGTCCATGCGGATGGCCGAGATCACGCGGGTAAAGACGCCCAGCCCCTCCAGTGCGCTCTGCATGGCGAGCGCGTTCATGACCGTGGCCAGCATCCCCATGTAATCGGCCGTCGTCCGTTCCATTCCCTGCGCCGATCCCTGCAGACCGCGGAATATGTTACCGCCGCCGATCACCATGCAGACCTCGACCCCGAGATCGTGCACGGATTTTACCTCGCGGGCGATACGCTCCACCGTCGGCGGATGCAGGCCGTAGGCCTCGTCACCCATCAGCGCCTCGCCCGAGATCTTCAGCAGCACGCGGCGAAAGGTCGTGTCCGGTGAGGCGGTGTCTGACATTGGATGAGGCTCCGTTTGCGCCGGGCTGGCAATCGCGCGCAAAATGTCGGAAAAGCGGGACGGGTTCAATCCGTCAAACCCGCGCGTGTGCGATAATCCTCGCACCCCTTTCCGGCAACCAGAGGTCCAGCGACTCCCGCCATGCCCCTGCCCCCGCTGTCAGACCTGCCCGCCGACATGCCGGTGCTGATCGCCGGACCAACGGGCTCAGGCAAGTCGGACCTCGCCATGGACATCGCCGAGAGGCGGGGCGGCGTGGTTGTCAACGCGGACGCGATACAGGTCTATGCCAACTGGCGCGTGCTGACCGCGCGCCCCGCGCCAGAGGACGAGGCGCGCGTGCCGCACCGGCTCTACGGTCACGTCGCGCACAACGAACCCTACTCGGCCGGTCGTTGGCTGCGCGAGGTGGCGCCATTGCTCGCCGGGCCGGACCGGCCGGTGATCGTGGGGGGCACGGGGCTCTACTTCTCGGCACTGACCGAGGGGCTTGCCCAAATTCCCCAGACGCCCCGCGACATCCGGACCCGCGCCGAGGCACTGCTGGCGGCGGGCGGCATCGAGGCGTTGCTGGCCGAGCTGGACGAACGCACGCTGTCCCGCATCGACCGAAAGAACCCGCGCCGCGTGCAGCGGGCTTGGGAGGTGCAGCAAACCACGGGCCACGGGCTTGCCGCGTGGCAGGATGCGACGCCGCCGCCGCTGCTGCCCGCCGACGCGTGCCTGCGGATCGTGATCGACGCGCCGAAGGAGTGGCTGAATCAGCGCCTGGCGGCGCGGTTCGACCGGATGCTCGATCTGGGCGCTCTTGACGAGGCGCGCGAAAACCTGCCCCACTGGTCGCCCGAGGCCCCGTCCAGCAAGGCCATTGGCGCGGCAGAGCTCATCGCCCACCTGCGCGGCGAGATCAGCCTGCCGGCCGCGCGAACGGCCGCCATCACCGCGACGCGGCAATTCGCCAAGCGTCAGCGCACGTGGTTCCGCGCCCGGATGAAGGGATGGCACCGGGTTTCTGCACAGGAAATTTAGAAATTCCCACGGATTTTACTTTGTTCCGGGCACGATTCCTGCAAACATTGACGAAACGCGACCATACAACAAGGCAGGCCCGCCCTTGGCCAACCATGCGCAGATCATGACCATCGCCCAGTGGACGGGCGCGGGCACGTGGCGCGCAGAGCTGCCCCACAGCAGCGAACAGCACGCCCTGATCTGGATCACGCGGGGTCAGGGGCGCTGTCTGGTCGAGGGGGTTCTGCGCGGTCTGGGGGTCCACACCGCGCTTTGCATCCCTGCCGGACGGCTTTTCGCACTGGAGATGGGCAAGCAAGGCTTCGGGACGGTCTGCACGGTGCCGGCGGGCGGCCCCGTCCTGATGCCGGACGAACCGTTGCTGCTGCGCATCCGCGACGTGCGCGCGCAGGCGGAGCTGACGGCGATCCTCGAGGGGATGCAGCGCGAGCAGAACAATGACCGCGTCTTCGTCGACGAGGCGCTGGACGCCCACGCCACGCTTCTGACGGTCTGGTTGCGGCGCGCGATCATCGACCAGACCGAGGACCGGCCAGAGCTCAGCGCCGCGCAGCGGCTGGTCATGGCCTATTCCGCCCTGATCGAACGCGACCACGCCACCGGCAAGCCGATGTCGGAGTATGCGCGCGCGCTCGGGGTGACGCCCACGCATCTCACCCGTGCCTGCCGCGCCAGCGCCGGCATGACCGCGTCCGAACTGCTGACCCGCCGTATCGTCCACGCGGTGCGCGACCTGCTTGAAACCACCGACCATCCGGCCAACCGCGTGGCCGCGATGCTGGGATTTCGCAGCGCCGCCTACTTCTCGCGGTTCGTGCTCCAGCATACGGGTCACACGCCGACGGCCCTGCGCCGCGCCGCCGCGAAAAGCAACACCACCGCCCGACGGCGCTGATCGCGGCGGCGCGACGGTCTTGCGCTCGGCCCGCCGGCGTCCCAGACTGAGGCGAAGGCTTTCGCCGAAGGAGTAGACATGTCCCCACGCCGCACCGCCGCGCCCCGCCTTCACCCCGCCGCCCCGGCACTTGGCGAGGAATTGCGGCGCGGGGCCATCGGGCGGCGCGAATTCCTCGTGCGCGCCACAAGCCTCGGCCTTGCACCCGCAGCCGCCTACGCGCTCGGCGGTCTCCTCCAGCCGCGCACCGCGCGGGCGGACCCCGCCCGCGGGGGCACCCTGCGCATCCAGCAGAACGTCAAGGCGCCCAAGGATCCGCGCACCTATGACTGGAGCGAGCTTGGCAACCAGACGCGCGGTTTCCTCGAATACCTCGTGGAATATCGCGGCGAGGGCGTGTTCCGCGGCATGTTGCTGGAGGGCTGGCAGGTCAACACCGACGCCACGGGCTACGTGTTGCGCCTGCGCCGCGGCGTGGAATGGAGCAACGGCGACCCCTTCACCGCCGCCGACGTGGCACGCAATCTCGAACGCTGGTGCGACACGCGGGTGGACGGCAATTCCATGGCGAGCCGTTTTTCCGGCCTGATCGACCCGGCGACGGGCCAGCTGCGCGCTGGGGCCGTCACGATCGAGGACGACCACACCGTCCGGCTGTCGCTGTCGGCCCCGGACATCTCGGTGATCGCGAACATGTCGGACTACCCCGCCGCCATCACGCATCAGAGCTATGACGGCGGCGATCCCTTCGCGCACGGGATCGGCACCGGCCCCTTCCGCCCCGTTGAACTCGTCCCGGGCGAACGCTGCGTGCTGGAGCGGGACACCCGCCGCCCGTGGTGGGGCAGCGACATCTTCGGCGGGCCATACGTGGATCGCGTGGAGTTCCTGGATTACGGCACCGACCCGGCAAACTGGGTGGCCGCCGCCCGCGCGGGCGAGGTGGACCTGCTCTACGAATCGGTGGGCGATTTCATCGAGGTGCTCGACAGCATCGGCTGGGTTCGCAGCCGGGCGGAAACGGCCGCGACCACCGTGATCCGCGGCAACCAGACATCCCGGGTGGACGGCGCGCGCCCCTACGGCGACCGCCGCGTGCGCCGCGCCCTCGCGCTTGCGGTCGACAACGCGATCTGCCTCGAGCTGGGCTATGCCGGGCGCGGCAGCGTGGCCGCCAACCACCATGTCAGCCCGGTGCATCCCGCCTATGCCGATATCGGTCCCGCGCGCTACGACCCCGCGGCGGCGCTTTCGCGGATGCGCGACGCCGGCATGGACGGGTTCGAGCACGAGCTGATCACGATAGACGACGAATGGCAGCGCAATACCGGCGACGCGGTCGCCGCGCTGATGGCCGACGCGGGGTTGAAGGTGCGCCGCAGGATCCTGCCCGGCAGCACGTTCTGGGACAACTGGAAGAGCTTCCCGTTCTCCTCGACCGAGTGGAATCACCGCCCGCTGGACGTTCAGGCGCTGGCGCTGGCCTACCGGTCCGACGCCGTCTGGAACGAAACGGGGTTTGCCAATGCCGAGTTCGACGCCTTGCTGGGGCAAGCCATGTCACTGAGCGATGCCGACACGCGGCGCGGCGTGATGGCGCGCATCGAAACCCTGCTCCGCGAGGAAGGGGTCATCATCCAGCCTTACTGGCGGGCACTGTATACCCATCACGTGCCGGGGCTGTTGAACGCCGGCAAGCATCCCTCGCACGAGATCCATCTCTACGCGATAGGCTTCGCCGCCTGACCCGGCGGCTGCGCCCGCCGGGTTTCTTCTTGGTCGAAATACCCCGGGGGAGTCCGTGAAAATCCATGATTTTCACGGACGGGGGCAGCGCCCCCGCGCGCGGTGCGGCCGCGTCAACTGCCCCAGATCACTTTCACGTAGTTGCGGGTTTCCTTGTAGGGGGGGATGCCGCCATGTTCCTCCACCGCCCGTGGCCCCGCGTTGTAGGCTGCCAGCGCCAGACGCCAGGACCGGAACGTGCGGTATTGCTGCGCGAGGTAGCGGGCCCCGCCATCGAGGTTCTGGTAGGGATCGTGCGGGTTGACGCCGAGGCGGGCCGCCGTGTCGGGCATGAGCTGAGCCAGCCCGATCGCGCCCTTGTGCGACAGCGCCTTGGCGTTCCACGCCGACTCCTGCTGTACCAATCTCAGGAAAAGGTCCTGGGGCACGCCATGGCGCTGCGCCGCTGCCTTGGCCATGGTCAGGTACTGCCCCTTGTAACGACCGTCATAGGTTTCGGGCGTGCCCCATTTCGTCGGGGTGACGAACTTGGTCGGCTCAAGCTGCACGGATGCGTTGGTCTTCAGCCTTGCCCGTTTTTCCAGCACGCCTGTCTGCGACCGGAACACCTGTTTCTTGTTTCCGGAACCGAAAATGTCGGCGGTCGCCGCAGCGGGCAGCACGACGAGCGCACTCACCAGCGTTGCCATCAGGATCCGCATCACTGTCCTCTTTCCCCCGCGAGGTTGCGGCGCACACTATACCCGTTTTCGCGCGGATTTCCAGACCCGGCGCCCGCGGCGCGTCACGCGGCGCCCGCGCCACCCGGTGCGGAAGGTCTCGGGTTACGGCGAATTTTACCTTTCCTTCACCCGCATGCGATGGTGTAACCAGCACAGACTCGAAAACCGCAGGAGGGCGCGATGGCCGGATCAGTCAACAAGGTAATCCTCATCGGCAATCTGGGCCGCGACCCCGAGGTGCGCACGTTCCAGAACGGCGGCAAGGTCTGCAACCTTGCCGTGGCCACGTCCGAGACATGGAAGGACCGCAACACGGGCGAGCGGCGCGAGAAGACCGAATGGCATCGCGTCGCGATCTTCAACGAGGCTCTGGTGCGGCTGGCCGAGCAGTACCTGCGCAAGGGCTCCAAGGTCTATCTCGAAGGTCAGCTCGAAACCCGCAAATGGCAGGACCAGTCGGGACAGGACCGCTACACCACCGAGATCGTTCTGCGCCCCTACAAGGGCGAGATGACGTTCCTTGACGGCCGCGATGGCGCGGGCGGCGGCGGGGATGGTGGCTATGGCGGCGGCGGCTATGTCGGCGGCCCCTCGCAGGATGCGCCGCCGCAGAGCCCCTCGCGCGATTACGACGACGAAATCCCCTTCTAGGCCGCGCGCGCGGCGCAGCGACACGGCGACATGGCCGGCCTGCGCCATGTGGCACCGTCGCGCTTTTGGTCTGGCCATTCCTCCCGGACGCGGCTAAGCCGCGCCCGACACTTCCCTCAGGACCGACCCAATGGATCTGCGCAACATCGCCATCATCGCCCATGTGGACCATGGCAAGACCACCCTTGTCGACGAGCTGCTCCGGCAGTCCGGCGCCTTTCGCGAGGGGCAGGCCGTCGACGAGCGCGCCCTCGACAGCAACGACCTGGAGCGCGAGCGCGGCATCACGATCCTTGCCAAGGCCACCAGCGTGGAATGGAAGGGCACACGCATCAATATCGTCGACACGCCCGGCCACGCCGATTTCGGCGGCGAGGTGGAGCGCATCCTCAGCATGGTCGACGGGGTCGTGCTGCTGGTGGACGCGGCCGAGGGCCCGATGCCGCAGACCAAGTTCGTCACCGCCAAGGCGCTCGGGCTCGGCCTGCGCCCCATCGTCGTGCTCAACAAGGTCGACAAGCCCGACGCCGAGCCCGACCGCGCGCTCGACGAATGTTTCGACTTGTTCGCGGCACTGGACGCGGACGAGGATCAGCTCGATTTCCCGCACATGTACGCATCGGGTCGGTCCGGCTGGGCCGACGCGGAGCTTGACGGGCCGCGCCGCGATCTGTCGGCGCTGTTCGACCTGATCGTGAACCATGTCCCGGCCCCGCGACAGCTGGCCAGGGCCGACGAAGATTTCCGCATGCTGGCCACCACCCTGGGCGCCGATCCGTTTCTCGGCCGCGTTCTCACCGGCCGGGTGGAATCGGGGCGGCTGAAGGTCGGCGCGACCGTGCAGGCGCTGTCGCGCGCCGGCCAGAAGATCGAGCAGTTCCGCGTTAGCAAGATCCGGGCGTTTCGCGGCCTTGCCCACCAGGACATCGAAGAGGCGCGCGCGGGGGATATCGTGACGCTCGCCGGAATGTCCAAGGCGACCGTGGCGGACACGATCTGTGCGCTGGCGGTCGAGGAGCCGATCGCGTCGCAGCCCATCGACCCGCCCACCATCTCGGTGTCAATCGGCATCAACGATTCGCCCCTCGCGGGGCGCGACGGCAAGAAGGTCCAGTCGCGGGTGATCCGCGAACGCCTGATGAAGGAGGCCGAATCGAACGTCGCCATCCGCGTGACCGACACCCCGGGCGGTGAAGCGTTCGACGTGGCCGGCCGTGGCGAGCTCCAGATGGGCGTGCTGATCGAGAACATGCGGCGC
The DNA here is from genome assembly GCF_044472985.1 of Roseovarius salis. Classification (NCBI taxonomy): domain Bacteria; kingdom Pseudomonadati; phylum Pseudomonadota; class Alphaproteobacteria; order Rhodobacterales; family Roseobacteraceae; genus Roseovarius; species Roseovarius salis. The sequence goes on from NZ_JBISDG010000019.1 coordinate 63,351, forward strand.
GAGGGGTTCGAGCTGTCGATATCGCGGCCCCGCGTCGTCATGCGCGAGGACGACGACGGCCGGATGCTGGAGCCTGTCGAGGAGGTGACGATCGACGTGGACGACGATCACGCGGGCGCCGTCATCGAAAAGCTGACCGGCCCCCGCAAGGGCGAGCTTGTCGAGATGAAGCCCGCGGGCACGGGCAAGACGCGCATCGTGGCGCTGGTGCCGGCGCGGGGGCTGATCGGGTATCACGGCGAATTCCTCACCGACACGCGCGGCACCGGCGTCATGAACCGGGTCTTTCACGGCTGGGCGCCGCACAAGGGGGCCATCCCCGGGCGCCGCGCCGGCGTGCTGATCTCGATGGAACAGGGCGAGGCCGTGGCCTATGCGCTGTGGAATCTCGAAGAGCGCGGGCGGCTCTTCATCGGGCCGCAGGAGGTCGTGTACCAGGGCATGATCATCGGCGAACACAGCCGCGAGACGGATCTCGAGGTGAACCCGCTCAAGGGAAAGAAACTGACCAATGTGCGCGCCTCGGGCTCTGACGACGCGGTGCGGCTGACACCGCCCTCGCGGCTCAGCCTGGAAGAGGCCATCGCCTACATCGACGATGACGAGCTGCTTGAGGTGACACCGAACGCGCTACGCCTGCGCAAGCGCTATCTGGACCCGCATGAGCGCAAGCGCCACGCGAAATCCGGCTGAGCGGGGCCGCGATCAATCGCAGGGAATCTTCTGCATCACGTAGTATTCCTTCTTTATGAGCTTCTTGTCCTCGCGGAACACGGCCGGATATTCCAATAGCTCGTAGCGGCCGTTGCGCTTGACGTACTTGCGCTCGGCCTCCTTGATCTTGGTCTTGGTCACCTCGTATTGGGCCGGGACCAGCACCTTCTGGTAGCACCCCAGAAGCCGGGGCTTGCCCTCCCCTGCCTGCGCCGCCGCGGCGGTCATCGCGAGGCAGGCGCCCATCATCGCGGTTCTCACGTTCATCTGCTCGACTCCGTTCTGGTATCGCGGCGCCGAGTGTTCCAGCCGGGCGTGGCCGAATTGGGGGCAGCCGGTGGAAAGATTATGGTGACAGCGCTGTCCGCAATGAAAAAGGCCCGGCATGCGGCCGGGCCTTTCGGGGGGTGTGTTTGCGCTCGCCTCAGTTGCAGGGCGCCTTGCGCAGCACGTAGTGCCCCTTTTCTTTCAAGTGGCTCTTTTCCATGTAGACCGGCGGGTAATACATCTTGACCATCTGGCCATCGACGTGCTCCCACTCGTATTTCGCGGGGTATTCCAGATGCTTGCTGGTCGTGTAGGTTGCCGGCACCCAGTGCTTGTCGTAACAGGCAACCTTCTGACCTTCCCACGCCGCCGCGGGTGCGGCGAACATCATGGCGGCGGCAGCAGTAATCATAATTTTCTTCATAATCGTCTCCCTAAGTCTTGGCAGTGCTCCATTTTTAACGCACCTCAGCGGAATCTCGCACAATGGCGAGCATGCATTCTGCCGCAGACGACAGGATTTTTCGCCGCCAAGGGGCAAATGTGGCGTTTTTGTGGCGATTTCGCCATAACGCCCCCGGCAGCTCACGGCGGGTGGCAGCCTCTACTGTCGCTTTTATGGAAACAAAAACGGCAATCCCGCCCCTTTGTTAAGCCAAAGGCGGGAAAATGCGAATCATCACGGCAACGGTCGGATGGGGAAACCGGACGACGCGACCGAGGTGCGACCGAGGTGGTAAGGGTGTATCGCGCGTCGCCTATTCGGTGATTTCCACGATCAGCAGTTCGCGCTCGGCGGCGCCGCGTGCATGGCTCAGCGCCTGCTGGTACTCGTCCGAGTGGTAGCATGCCTCGGCAGCCTCGACCGAGGGAAACCGCGCCACAACGTTGCGCGGCCTGTCGGTTCCTTCCAGCTGGACGTACCGGCCCCCGCGGGCGATGAAATACCCGCCGTGCTTCTCGATCGCCGGGCCGGCCAGCTTGGCATATTTTCCATAGGCCTCTTCATCGTTCACGGTGACATGGGCGATCCAGAGTGCGGGCATTGTCTTCTCCTTCAGACTCCGTCGACGACCACGATGTCCCGCTCGCTGCTCGACAGGGCGATGGGCAGGATGCGGCGGTAGTCGTCCGAATTGTACCAGTCGAGCGCCGCCTGACGGTTGGGAAAGGCGACGATCACGTGCCGGTCCGGGCTGTTGCCCTCGAGCTGTGTCTGCGGGCCTCCCTTCACGAGGAAACGCCCACCGTATTTCTCGGCCAGCGCCACGGTCTGGCTGGCATAGGTCGCGTAGTCGTCCGGATCGGTCACGTTGATCCGCGCGATGATGTAGGCGGTCATGGAACTGTCTCCCCTACCCGGCCAGCACCTCCTCTGCCGCCGCGATGGCCGCGTCGGCATTGTCGGCATCCCGGCCGCCGCCCTGCGCCATGTCGGGCCGGCCGCCGCCGCCCTTGCCCCCCAGGTGCGGCACGGCCGCACGCACCAGATCAACCGCCGAGACACGATCCGTCAAGTCCTGGGTGACACCCGCGGCCACCGCCGCCTTGCCGTCGGTATCGGCAATCAGCAACACGGCGCCTGACCCCAGCTTCTTTTTCATCTCGTCGATGAGCGGCGGCAAGTCCTTGCCCGAAACGCCGCGCAGCACCTGCGCGCTGAACGTGACATCGCCGATCTGCCGCGGCGCCGGGGCCTCGGACGGGCCGGCCGCCCCGCCGCTCATGGCCAGTTCGCGGCGCAGCTGCGCAACCTCGGCCGACAGCGCCTTGCGTTCCTCGACAAGCGCATGCACACGCTCCGGGACGTCCTCGGGGCGGGTGCGCAACTCCGACGCCACCTGTTCCAGCCGCGCGCCGCGTTGACTGAGATAGCGGAACGCGGCGGCGCCAGTCAGCGCCTCGATCCGCCGCACCCCGGCGCTGGACGCGCTTTCGCCCACGGTCACGAACACCCCGATATCGCCCGTCCGGTTGACATGCGTGCCGCCGCACAATTCGATCGAGTAGGTCGCGCCGTCAAGACCCTTGCCCGAATCCTGTTGCCGGCCCATGGAGACCACGCGCACCTCGTCGCCGTACTTCTCGCCGAAAAGGGCCTGCGCGCCGAGGGCACGCGCGTCATCCGTCGGCATGACACGCGTCTCGACGCGGCTGTTCTGGCGGATGTAGGCATTCACCTCGTCCTCGACGCGGGCCATCTCATCGGCCGTCAGGGCCTTGGCATGGCTGAAGTCGAAGCGGAGCCGGTCCGGCGCGTTGAGGCTTCCCCTCTGGGCCACGTGATCACCAAGCGCCTGGCGCAATGCCTCGTGCAGAAGGTGGGTGGCCGAGTGGTTGGCACGGATCGCCGTGCGGCGGTCGTGATCGACCTCGAGCTGCGCGGCCTCGCCCGCGGCCAGTGCGCCCCGCGTCACCTCGGCGAAATGGATGTGGACGCCCGCGACATTCCGCGTGTCGGTTATCCGAGCGGCGCCGCCTTCGGTTGTCAGGGTCCCGGTGTCGCCGACCTGCCCGCCCGCCTCGGCGTAGAACGGCGTCTGGTTGAGCACGATCTGAACCGTCTCGCCATGGCTGGCCCGGTCGGCACGCTCGCCACCCTGAACCAGCGCCACGATCTGGCCCTCGGCCGTTTCCGTGTCGTAGCCCAGGAAATCCGTCGCGCCGGTTTCCTCGGCGATATCAAACCACACGGCCTGGTCGGCCGTCTCGCCCGATCCCGCCCACGCGGCGCGCGCCTTCGCCTTCTGTTCGGCCATCGCGGCCTCGAACCCCGCCATGTCCACCTCGCGCCCCCGCTCGCGCAGCGCGTCCTGCGTCAGGTCGAGGGGAAATCCGTAGGTGTCATAGAGCTTGAAGGCCGCCGTGCCCGGCAGCGGCTGCCCCTCGCCCAGTTTCTCCAGCTCGTCATCCAGCAGGCGCAGCCCGCGGTCGAGGGTCTGCTTGAAGCGGGTTTCCTCGAGCTTGAGCGTCTCCTCGATCAGCGCCTGCGCGCGGCCGAGTTCGGGAAAGGCTTGCCCCATCTGCGCCACCAGCGCCGGCACGAGACGGTGCATGACCGGGTCATCGGTGCCAAGCAGGTGCGCGTGACGCATGGCCCGGCGCATGATCCGCCGCAGCACGTAGCCACGCCCCTCGCTGCCGGGCATCACGCCGTCCGCGATCAGGAAGGAGGTGGAGCGCAGGTGATCCGCGATGACCCTGTGATGCACGTTGCCGGGTCCGTCGGGGTCCTGGCTGGTTGCATGGGCACTCGCCTCGATCAGGGACCGCATCAGGTCGGTGTCGTAGTTGTCGTGCTTGCCCTGCAGCAGCGCGCCGATCCGCTCCAGCCCCATGCCGGTGTCGATCGACTGCATATCGAGCTCGCGCATGCTGCCATCCTCGAACCGCTCGTTCTGCATGAAAACGAGGTTCCAGATCTCGATGAAGCGGTCGCCGTCCTCTTCCGCGCTGCCCGGCGGCCCGCCCCAGATCCCGGGTCCGTGGTCATAGAAGATCTCGGTGCAGGGGCCGCAGGGGCCCGTCGCACCCATAGACCAGAAATTGTCATCCGAGGCGATCCGGATGATCCGCTCGTCGGGCAGGCCCGCGTACTTTTTCCAGATCTCCGCCGCCTCGTCGTCGGTGTGATAGATGGTCACCAGCAGCTTGTCGCGGTCGAGGCCGAAATCGCGCGTGAGCAGGTCCCATGCATACGGAATCGCCTGTTCCTTGAAATAATCGCCGAAGCTGAAATTTCCCAGCATTTCAAAGAAGGTATGATGCCGCGCGGTATAGCCGACATTGTCGAGATCGTTGTGCTTGCCGCCGGCGCGCACGCATTTCTGGCTGGTCGCCGCACGCGTGTAATCCCGGTGCTCGACCCCGGTGAACAGGTTCTTGAACTGGACCATGCCCGAGTTGGTGAACATCAGGGTCGGGTCGTTGCGCGGCACGAGCGGCGACGACGCGACGATCTCGTGATCGTTGCGCCGGAAAAAGTCGAGGAAGGTCGAGCGGATTTCGTTGAGCGTCGGCATGAGCGGTCCCGTCCGGTATCGGCGTTGGCTGGCGTCACGCCGATTTACCGGCGTCACGCCCCGGTGTCCACCGCCAGAGAGCGCGTGTCAAACGGCCCGGTTGCGGCCGGGCGCGACGATGTCCCGCCCAGGGTCCGCCTCACGCCTCGACGATGTCGCCGCTATCCTCGTCATCCCCGCCGGCACCGTCGAAATCCAGCCCGTGCGCGGCGCGGATCTTGTCCTCGATCTCCAGCGCGACGCGGGGGGTTTCCTTGAGAAAGCGCTTGGCATTCTCGCGGCCCTGCCCGATGCGCTCGTCGCCGTAGCTGAACCAGCTGCCCGATTTTTCCACCACGCCGGCCTTGACCCCAAGATCAAGCAGCTCGCCGGTCTTGGAGATGCCCTCGCCATACATGATGTCGAACTCGACCTCCTTGAAGGGCGGCGCGACCTTGTTCTTGACCACCTTGACGCGCGTGGCGTTGCCAACCACCTCGTCGCGGTCCTTGACGGACCCGATCCGGCGGATGTCGAGCCGCACGGAGCTGTAGAACTTCAGCGCATTGCCGCCCGTCGTCGTTTCCGGACTGCCGAACATCACGCCGATCTTCATGCGGATCTGGTTGATGAACACGACGGTGCAGTTGCTGCGGCTGATCGAGCCGGTGAGCTTGCGCATGGCCTGGCTCATGAGCCGGGCCTGCACGCCCACGCTGCTGTCGCCCATGTCACCCTCCAGCTCCGACTTCGGCGTCAGGGCGGCGACGGAGTCGACCACCACCATGCTCACCGCGCCGGACCGCACCAACGTATCGACGATTTCCAGCGACTGTTCGCCCGTGTCGGGCTGGGAGATCAGCAACTCGTCGAGGTCTACGCCGAGTTTCTTGGCATAGACCGGGTCGAGCGCGTGCTCGGCATCCACGAAGGCGCAGACGCCGCCTTTCTTCTGCTCCTCGGCGACGCAATGCAGCGTCAGCGTTGTCTTGCCCGAGCTTTCCGGCCCGTAGATCTCGACGATCCGTCCCTTGGGCAGCCCGCCGATGCCGAGCGCGATATCGAGCCCGAGCGAGCCGGTCGAGGTCGCCTCGATATCGGCCACGGGATTGTCCGAGCCCATCTTCATGATCGAGCCCTTGCCGAACTGGCGCTCGATCTGGGCGAGCGCGCTGTCCAGCGCCTTCTGCTTGTCCGCGGATTTCTTGGAGTCCATCGTCAAAAGATCTGCCGTTGCCATGCCATGTGCTTCCTTATTTCATACGGATCGCCATGCAGCAATCATCGTATTGTTCTCTTCCTGTTCCTGTTTTTATGAAGACAAAGAAGGAACATTTCAAGAAATTTATGGTCAACGCCACTTTTTCCCAGTTTGGTTAAGGAGTAGTTTACGCGCCATCGGAGAATGGACAGACGACGGGGCGCGCGGGGCGGAATGCTTGTGTTTTCAAAGGCGAGGCTGGTTTTTCTGTCGGTGCCCAAGACGGGCACGACCGCGTGGCAGGCGGCGCTGGAGCCGCATGCGGCCATGGTGGTGCGCGATCCGCCCGAACTCAAGCATGCGCCGGTCTTTCGCTACAACCGTTTCTTCCGGCCCGCGCTGGAAAAGTTCCTGGGCGGGCCGCTCACCGTTCTGGCCGTGATGCGCGAACCGCTCGACTGGCTGGGAAGCTGGTATCGTTACCGCAGCCGCCCTTTGCTCGACGGCCAGCCCACCAGCACCGCGGGCATCGGTTTCGACGCGTTCGTGCATGCCTACACCAAGGGCGACCGGCCGGCCTTTGCGAATGTGGGGTCTCAGGCCAAGTTCCTCGAACCGCAGAAGAACGGAACCCGTGCCACGCATGTTTTCCGCTACGAGGACCAGGAGGGCCTTGCCGATTTCCTGGAGGACCGTCTGGGCGTGCGGGTCGAAACCGCGCGGCACAACGTCTCGCCCGCCATGGCGCTGGAGCTGTCTCCCGAGACGCGGGCACGGCTGCGGCGCAGATGCGCGGCCGAATTCTCGCTCTATGACAGTATCGGTGAAAACGGCACCTACACCCCGCAGCCGATCGCCAAGTGAGGTGCACCTCACCCGGACAGTTCACGGCAGACGGTATCCGTGAGTTCGGTCAGCGAGAACGGTTTGGGCAGGAAGACCGCGCCCGGGATCTCCGCGCGGGTATCCGAGAGGGTTTCCGGCGCGTAACCCGAGACGAACACGACCCGCGTGGCCGGCCGGTTTTCCAGCGCCGCGCGCACCCAGCTGGGTCCGTCCAGCCCCGGCATCACCACGTCTGTCACGAACACGTCGACATGCACGCTTTCGTCCTGAAGCAGCTGCAGCGCGTCCTCGGCCGATTCGGCCTCGAGCACGGACAGGCCGCGCATCTTGAGCGCCCGGCTGGCAAAGGCGCGGACCGGCGCCTCGTCCTCGACAAGCAGCACCACGCCCTGTGTCCTTGCGCCCGCGACGGGTGGCTTTGCTTGCACCGGGGCGTCATCCCCCGGGTCGTGGGCAGGCAGCAGCAGCAGGAACTCGGTACCCTCACCGGGCGTGGACTCGGCGAATATGAACCCGCCGGTCTGCTTCATGATCCCGTAGACCGTGGACAGGCCAAGCCCGGTGCCCTCGCCCGAGCGCTTGGTCGTGAAAAAGGGTTCGAACACCTTGTCGAGACTTTCGCGGGGGATCCCGACACCCTCATCGATGACCCGCACCGCCACGTACTCTCCCGGCGCGACAACCGCCCGGTCGCGCTTCATCGGGGTGTCGAGCGTCAAGTTTTCTGTCGTGATCCTGATCTCGCCCCCATCCGGCATGGCATCCCGGGCATTGACGACGAGGTTCATCAACACCTGTTCGAGCTGGCGCTTGTCCGCCCGGACCGCCCAAAGCCCGGGATCGTGGCTGACCGAGAGCGTGACAGGCTCGCCGACGAGACGATTGAGCAGGTGGATGAGATCGGACAGCATGTCGCGCAGGTCCATGATCTCGGGACGAAGGGTCTGTTTCCGGGAATACGCCAGAAGCTGGCTGACCAGCGCGGCCGCGCGATTCGCGTTCTGGCTGATCTGCATGAGATCCGCGTAGTCGCCGTCCTCCGGGTCGTGACGCAGCAGCAACAGGTCGCAATGCCCTGAAATCGCCGTCAGAAGATTGTTGAAATCGTGTGCCACGCCACCGGCCAGCTGGCCGATCGCCTGCATTTTCTGGCTCTGCACGAACTGCGCCTCCAGCGACTTGAGCTTGGTCGCGTCGTGCAGCACCGCCACCAGCACCGTGTGGCCGTTATCCGCGGCGGGGTTCAGCGCGACCTGTACGTGGGCGTCCGCGTCGCCGCGGCACAGGCGGACTGTCTCGGGCTGGATCGTGCCGCGCCCGGCGGCGGCATCGTCGAGCCAGTCCTGCACCGGGCGGCCCGGCCCCTCCATCAATTCGCCAAGCCGCCGGCCCTCGCAGCTTTCGACCCCGAGCAACTGGCGGGCGGGCCGGTTGGACTGCTGAATCGTTCCGTCACGGCCCAGCTTCAGAAGCGGAACCGGCAAGGCGTCGAAGAACGCCCAGCCTTCCGCGGCCGCGCTGTTCGCGTCGGCGCCGGGCAAAAGCAGCACGTCGCGCTGGCCATCCTCGCGCGCCGCGTCGGCAACAAGGCAGCTCAACACGCCATCCGCCGCACGGATATCGTTCAAACGTCCCCGTTGCAGCGGCGGGCGCAGGCAGATCTGATCAAGCCTTTCGGGCTGGCGGCCGAGCAAGCGCACCGCCCCCGGGCTTGCGGCCAGCACGTCGCCATCCGCGCCGGTGGTCAGCACCGGCAAGGCCGCCCCCGGGCCGGT